>CALAFB010000047.1 GCA_937891135.1 uncultured Elusimicrobium sp. | reverse complement strand
CTAAAGGCACGTCGCTAAATTCGTCTAACACGGCATCCAATCTTTGCCTTAATTCGTCTATCCTTTTCATACGCCTGTAATTTTAAGTGGTTTGCCACAATGCGGGCAGCTTATAGTAACGCCCGTAGCCGGGATAACGTCGGCAGGGCTAACGAGTAATTGCCAAACGGGTACGTCCAAGGCTACCGCCATTTTTTCGAGCGTTACGGTAGTCAGGGAATCGGCTTTAAGCATTTGTTTAACCGCTGACAGGCTTACGCCCATTTTGTCGGCCAAATCCTGTTGTTTCAGGTGCTTTTCTTTCAATACGGCTTTTATCCTCATAAATCTACGAATTTTTGAATTTTGGTGCAAAAATACGGCTTTTTTCTCAAAGTATAGTGTTTTCTATACTAAATAATGTTAATAGATAGTATTTTCTTACTTAAAAGTTTGGTAGAGTACAGAAAAAACTATACCTTTGCAGCAGATTTAACAATTAAGCCCTACGGCAACACGGTTAAGCCGGTAGATATGACAGAGAAAAGAACCTCAATCGCTGAGCAGTTAGAGAGCGCAAAGGCCGCTATCGGCGAGAAGTTAGGCAGCAAAGGTTACGTAGTGGCCGGTTACGGCGGCGATACCTACTACGCTTTTGTCGGTGAGGGTAAGGGTTTTCAGGGCGCAGCCCTGACACCCGTAAGCGGCAACCCTGTAATATTCGACACCGAGAAAGCCGCGAAGTACGAAGCCAATAACGGCACGTACAGGAATGGCCGGGGCGACGTTGTGATACTTAAAGTAGTAGAGGCATCCGCGTACTTTGCCAAGATATACGCAGACCTTGAAAAGAATATAGAGTTAGTTAAGGAGTTATCCAAGTAGTAACCGGGCCGGGGCCTGTACCCCGGCCACAAAACCCAAAGAGATATGAAGTTTGAAGAATTACCCGCAGAGGTACAGCAGCAGTTAGCCCAACAGAGGGCAGAGTTAGCAGGTAAGCGCATTAACACCGCTTACCGGGTAGAGTTATACAACGCAGACGGTACGCGCTACATTGAGGCCGCGAGGTGCTGCAAGTCATGGAGCGACGATAAAGGCAACTATATGCCATTTGGCGGCGGCACGTATTGGACTATCCGTTACGGTGCAGTTCAATGGGCGGTAAGAAAAGACCCATTGGGCGGCAAGGCTTACGAACTTTGCAACGGCAAGCAATACGGTAAGAGTGCCAACGGTACGGAGATACCTAACCGCCTCAACACTAAGAAAGAGGTTATAGCCCTGATTAAGAGTATTGGCATTTTCAAGATTTGAGTATTAACCCGGCGGGGTGCAAGCCCCGCCACAAAAACGTAACATTATGGCAAAGGTAACGCTAAAGCAGAATGGCGATATAGAAGTTAAGGCAGGGGCCTTTTGCCCCCGCGTCGTAGGCACATGGAAGCGCGTTAGCGTTAAGGAACACATGGGTAATACCCACGAAATACAAGAACGCTACCTATACGAAGCGAGATTGAAGAAAGGCGGGCTGTTATACGGAAGCCGTCAGGAATTGGTAGAGCAAATAAAAAAGGCGACGGTATGAGCGAGAACGAGATTAAGCGGGTAATCAGCGACCAGGCGAAAGCCGCCTACCTGAATAAGACCGTAGACTTTGGTACGGAAAAGTTCAAAGTCCGGGGCCTGAAAGTCAGGGCTACGAGCCGGGCAATACCTAAGAGCGACTACGACGATTACGGCGTAGACGAAGATACGGTAAAGTTCTTTATTGTGGAGTTCTACGACAACGCCGACGATTTTTGGGCCACGAATTGCGTTTGCTCTATCCTGACACTAAACGACAAAGGACAGATAGGTAGTGCCGACGTGCCTTACGATTTCGACTACGACGGTACGAGCGCAGATTTTACGATAGCATTTGCAGAGAAAATTAACGAAATCGTGACCGCCGGAAAAAATTAAATCCCAGTCAGGACTTACTGAAGCAAAATTCAAGGCAAATAAATTTTTATCGCCTGAAAGTAATTTCACCGTTGATATAAATTCTAATTGGTTATTTGGTGCACCGGGAGCAGGTTTAAAATATACGGCTTCATGGATTGCTAAAGCGTTGGATTTTGTTCCGAATAATTCAAAATGGAAAGCTTTTCCTCTGTCTAACTTGACTTTGCAAGTAGAAATTGTTGCAGCTTCTGCAGTCGGCAAATCTCCGCCGTCATAATCAAATAATTGTAAAGTTCCAGGCATAGTGATATCAACTTCATCACCTTTGCTGACATGGTCTTTCAATTCTTGATGTGCAAGTTTTCCTACAACTAATTCGTTGTAAAAATGTTGATTAAATGCTTCTGAAAAAGAAGTAATAATTCTTTGTTTTGATGTTGTCATTTTTAATTTTTCCTTTCTTTTTTTTCAATAAGGGTCGGATTGCATCGGTCTAAAGACTGCAAGTTTAAATAAAACCTACCAGCAATCCTCAATAGCTTACCTACCCGTGGGTTCACGCTTTTTCAGTCATTGCGTGAGCAATACGGGGAAAAGAGGTTTAGCAGCGCCAAGCCTCCTTCCTCTTAGCCATCTATGCAGCTTAGCATCCATACTCCGACCCTAAATCAAATTTCTGATAGATTCCCTGAACTCTTCTTCGGACATTTCAGATAAAGATTTTTTTGGCTTTACAATGGAACTCTTTGGATTTTTTGAATAAGTCATCGAATCCAAAACCTGCTGAGTTTCATTTTTCCCGAACTTATTCTTATCATAAGCCTCAATTCTGGTTTTTACATACGCTTCAATAAGACTTATCATGCGGTCTGTATCAAGATTATCGCCATAAGCCATAAGCGCTTCCGAATAAATTTCGTTAAAAGTCCTATTTTCAAAATATTCAGAGTAAAGTTTTTTATCACGTTCAATTACGGGAAGAATTGAATTCCGGTAGTCTTGAACCTTGCTTGATAAAGATTTTAAGTTATCAAAGAAAGCCAGCTCTTTCCTCAAAGAGCCTAATTCTTCCGAACTTTTACCCTGATGTTTTTGAAGTTCTTCGTAAGCCTTAGATAAATCGTCAACCGACTTAAACTTGCCGAGAATCAATTCTGCTTTAGGGTCTGCCTGTGCAGATTCTCCCTTAGCATCTTTAGAATCATCAGTTTGCGCAGAAATTTCTCTAATCGAAGTCATATCAGAGTTATCAGCTATAACCGGCTCTGAATTCTTGACTTGAGAATTTTGTGTTTGTTCTTGAACATTTTCTTGTGTAGTAACATTTTCATTCATAAAAAATCCTTTCCCGGGTAAAACCCGATTATGCAATTTGTATAAAATATTTTTTTAATTAAATTTTTTAATCTTTTTTATTA
>CALAFB010000046.1 GCA_937891135.1 uncultured Elusimicrobium sp. | reverse complement strand
GGCGACGAACCTTGAGAATCAGCAGTTGCTTGAGTTCTGGAAGCAGACCGACGCGAACGGCGTACAGCGGAATCTGAATCTGGCTTCGTGGAACGGCAGAACCGTTCTGATCGACGACGATGATGCTGTCATCGTCGACGTCCCACTCAACAGTCTTATTGGAGGCGTTGACGGGAGTAACGACAGCGGTGAACTGACCGGTCTCGCCGACGCGGATCTCCATCTCCTGCGGGATGAGCTTGATGCCTTCGGCAGCTACGTTTTCGGGAGCCTCGGGCTCGTCATCGGGAACTACGAACAGACCGCAGACCTCCATACCGGAGCCGCCGATCATGCCGAGATCCTCAACGGCGCCGTTCTTAGTGCTTACGCGATAGAAGCTGACGCTGCTGGTGCTGTAAAGCTGTGCCCAGTAGAGCTCATGGTTGTTGAAGTCATAGCACATATCCTGCACGTAATTGACGTAGCAGCCGGTATTGCCGAAGCGTTAGTCAACACCGCGGCCGGGTTGTTTGTGGCTATTCCGGCGGTCATTGCGTATAACTATTTCTTGTCCAAAACCTCTTATTTTGCCCAGGAACTGGAAAATATTGCCCAAGAATTTATTTACGCAAAATCTTCTTCTACCGGGTTATAAGTTATGGCACGCAGACAACGCCGCCTCATGGCGGAAATTAACATGGTTCCGTTTATAGACATTACCTTAATTTTGCTGATTATTTTTATGGTAATGAGCCCGCTACTGGTGCAAATGCAGCTGACGGTAGATTTGCCCAAATCTAACGCCATTAACACACAAACGGATGAGGACGTCATCCGTATTGAAATCCAGAAAAACGGTACGATTACGGTATTAAATAAAACGGTCCCGTTTAAAAACTTAGAGCGCGAACTCATTCTGCGCTTGGGCAAAGCCAACAAAAAAACCATTTTAGTAGAGGCCGATAAGAATGTTCCGGTCCAACAAGTAGTAGACGTGTTTGATATTGCTAAAAAGTTAGGAGCCGCCAAATTGGGAATTGGCGTACTGGCTAAAAACTGATGAATTGGTATCTTGTTTATTCCGGCGGGCTGCATGCGTTGGCTGTGCTGTGTATTTTCTTACTGATGGCACCCGGCTCTAAGAAGCCAAATGCTACGTACACAATTGACTTTATCGGTACCGGTAAAGTGCAAGCGGTTACGGCACCGGCTTCTTCCACTAAGACAGATATTAAAGCCCCGGCACCTGCCAAAGAAGCGGTTGCCCCGCCCGAGCCGGTTAAAACCCCGGCTAAAAAAGCGTATGTTTCTAAGACAGAGATTTCTACTAAAAAAGAAACCAAAAAGCCGGCCGTTCCGTTAGCGGCCCCCAGCATTTTGGAAGAAGAAAAAGAATCCGCCCCCGCTGATCAGGAAGGCAGTTTTAACGGCGGCAATATTACGACGGATTTTGCCAATTTCCCGTACCCTTGGTATATTACCCAAGTGCGTAATTCCTTATGGGTTGAATGGGAAAAATGCCGTCCCGCTGGCAGCGAACTGGCCGCCTTAGTATCTTTTGCAATTGCGCGCGACGGTAAAATTAAAAACCTCAAAATTGAACGTTCTTCCAATGATGATACGTTTGATTTTGCTGCATCTTCGGCGGTAATAAACGCAGGACCGTTTGCACCGCTGCCGATGTATTATGAAAAAGATGAACTCACCGTATCGGTGGAATTTAAACAGGAGAATTAGTATGACAGGTCTTCAGCGTTTTTTTAGTTTATGTTTGTGTGTGTTGCTTATTATGATTTTATACCCCAATTTTGGCACGGCCGGATGGACGTTTGCTGGCGTATTTATTTTGTTAGGAACTGGGGTTATTTTGATTATGGCCGTTGTAGACAGTATTTTTAGTTTACACCGGTTTGAAGGTATTAACCGCTTTTTAAGTTGGATATTTATTGCTTGTGTGCTTGTTTCCATGTTATGGCTTTTCCCGCAAGATGATAAAGTAGCCCCCATTAACAAATTAAAATACGGGGAACTTCCTACCGGGGCAGACATCCGGCGCGGTATCCAGAAATTCTCGTTTAACTTTGCCTTTGACAAACGTAATGCCCGCCGTAGTGAAAATTTCATCAACCAACGTGATCCAAAAGCTGAAGCAGAAGAAGCTGCTAAAAAAGCCGCTGCTGAAAAAACACGCCGGGCAGCCGCTAAAAAAGCCCGGCCCAAAATAGATATTGTGGTAGAGGATTAAGTATGAAACCCCTTGTCATTATTACCGGCGGGAACGGTTTTATCGGCCGGGCACTTACCGATAAACTCTTGCAGGAAGGGTACCGGGTGCGTATTTTAACACGCCGCAAACCCAACCGGGCCCCCGCGAATCCCGATGTTAGCATCCACACGGTTAATTATAATGACCCAAATAGTATCGCCCAAGCCCTGGAAGGGGGGGAAGGAATTTTTAATTTGGCAGGTACTTTGTTTGGATTTTCTTATGAAGATTTTAAAAAAGGAAACGTAACCGCTGTGAAAAATATCGTATCTGCTGCCAATAAAATCAGCACGCTACGTACCTTTGTTCACGTATCCAGTTTAGCTGCCAGCGGATACGCCAAGAGCCCTAAACGTCCGCGTGTGGAATTTTATTCACCGCTTCCGGTATCGGATTATGGCCGTACCAAATTAGCCGGAGAATATGCCATACGCCGTTTGAGCCCGCGCATTAAACGCACCGTAATCCGTCCGCCAATCGTATACGGGAAAAATGATTCCGGGGTTTCTAAAATTGCTTCCTGGGTCAAACGCGGACTGATGGTAAATACCTCGGGAAACGGCTATTTTAGTTTTGTTTATGTAGGGGATTTAGTAGAAGCTTTGTTCCAAGCCTACCAACGCCCGGATACCAACCGCCAAACCTATTTTATTGCGGAAGAAACTTGGTATACCTGGGATTATTTTATTACAGAAATGGCGAAAGCAATGCATGTCAAAAAACCGTTTATGCCCAAGGCTCCTGTATGGCTGATGCGGGTAGCCGCATTTGGTTATGAACTGGCGGCCCGACTCACAGGCATTACACCGGCACTTAATTACGATAAAGTGGTAGAGGCTACTATTCCCGGGCATTGGATATGTAGTTCGGCCAAGTGGCGTACGCTCACAGGACAAAAATTTACACCGCTTAAAAAAGGTCTTGAGCAAAGTTTTTAAAATTGTTATAATACTAGCACATATGGAGAGGTGGCTGAGAGGCCGAAAGCGGCGGTTTGCTAAACCGTTATACGGGTAACACCGTATCGAGGGTTCGAATCCCTCCCTCTCCGTATAAATTTAAATATTCTATATGAATAGTTTAAATTTAATAGAGAGAGGAGTGATGTGAAAGGGTTTGCATCACATTTAAAATTAAGAAGTATTTTAGAATAGGGGAAAATAATGAAAAAAATCATTCTTTTGCTCACAGGGTTCATTCTTTTTACGGCTATTTGTGTCAAAGCAGCACCAACAGGTAAACTCAATAAAATTCACAATTCACGCGTTGTATCTGTTGCTAAAGACACTACCATGACCTATGCTGGTATAAAGATATTTATTCCGGCTGGTCATACCTTGATATTAGGACAAGCGGATGACGGCTCTATCATTATTCGGGGCCTTAATTTAAATGGTGTAAAAGTGGGAGACGGTACAATTTCTGCCCCCGGTTCGGTTTTATTATCCGTCCAGCCGGACACACAGGTTATTACTGTAAACCGTGGAACTGATGTAAAAATACAGGACGCAAACGGACGTACGGCTTCTTTATCGGCCGGAGCTTCTATTTCTGCAGCGGATATCCGCACCTCTACGGCTTCGGTAACGGGAGGAAATCCTACAACAGCGGCTTCTGTAGATACTAACCATCAAGAGGCTGTAACAGGAGATATTCCGGCATTTGTGGCTGAATCCGAAACCAATAGTGCCGCTTCTGAGCAAGCCACGCAAGATGTGGTAGAAACGGAAGAAGTATTAAGTCCGTCAGCTCCGTAGAAAGGATTTGTTTTATATATTAGTCAGCAAGGAGTTATAAACATGAAAAAAATTGTTGTATTGTTCGGAATAATGGCTTGTTTGGCCTTAACGGCTTCTGCCCAAACTAAGCAGAAAAAAATCACTATTTTTAATACGCGCATTGTACAGGCCCTTCAGACTACTACGCTCAAATATGCGGGTGTAAATATAACGGTTCCGCAAGGGCGAACGGTTATTCTAGGACAACGAAGTGACGGTTCTATTGTAATTCGCGGGAAAGATTTGTCCAATATACAAATAGGAGATAGTATCATTTCCACGCAAGGTTATTCGGTCTTTTCTGTAGAACCGCAAAGCAACGTTGTTTTCTTAAATAGAGGAACAGAACTTACCCTGCAAGACCCTGCGGGTACTACGGCTACGATTTATCCCGGTCAGGCTGTTTCGGCAGACAACGCTGCTGTAACGTCTGAAACCGCGCCTGCCTTGCAAGCTGCTGCTGCCCAAGAAGCTGCCGCTGCTGCCGCCTTAGCCGAAGAAGTGCCTGCCTTCATAGCAGAATCTGAAACGAGCAGCACAGCTTCCGAACAGGCCACGCAAGACGTAACGGAAACCGAAGAAACCTTAAGTCCGTCGGCTCCGTAGCAGTAATTTTAACTAGTCTGTAAAAGCCCCCTGCAAAGGGGGCTTTTTTAAGCCCTTTCCGGGAGCACTTACAGGCTCTTGCTGGGCCAAGACACTCACAAAAAAACCCCGCAAACGTACGCGTGCGGGGTAATTATAAGTAGCTTTGAATCCGTCTTTATTTTTTCAACACCCACACGTCATAGGGTTTCATGAGTTGTTGTTTTTTTGTACGATACAGCGGTTTATACTGTTTTTCTAATAATACGACTGGAACTTCTACCGTCCGCCCGGAAGCATTGAGTAAAATGCTATAAATATGCTTTTTATACTTCCACGTTTTTAAGCGCAGCGGTTCTTGTACCATGACCGGGTTTTCAATTGCCACGCCGTTTTCTAATACCGGACGCAAGCGGGCTAATTCCCGCACAGTTTTGCGAACCCGTTCCCAATACTGCGGGGCTGCTGTAGGAAGCGGCTCCCCTTTTGTGGTAAAGATAAAATAAAACAGCCCGGTGGCTCCGTTCCAAATGCCGTCGTAAGACATAAAGCGTATTTCCTCCTGTGTGGGGAAACGCCCAATACGCTCGTTATCCGGGCGGTGTTGCTTATATTCTTTCCAATCAAAAATCTGTACTACTCCCCACAACGGGCGATCCTCATGATGTGTTTGCGCCATTCCTTCTTGGGTATAATGTACATTATCGCCAAATGAAGTCAGCGGATGATGCGGCACCGGGTACCAATCCATCATCATGGCATCCGGCAAATCATAAAACGGAATTTTTGTTTTTCCTTGCCCGATAACAAGTGCTGTATCGTGCTGGGGCCAGGTTTGTTTGGCATGTGCGTGCGCTTCTATGACTTGCTGACGGCTCCAACGCTGCACATCAGGCTCGTCTATTAAATACCAGGCTAGCACCGGCCACGTATGGGCTTTTTGTTCGTAAGACGTCCCATAAATTTTATTTGGATAAAAAACCACCTTTAAGCCCTGATGTTTGGCTTCTCGGGCCAGCGGCTCTAATTTTGCCGGGTCAGTCTGATAAGATTGAATACAGGAAAATCCGGCCTTTTTAACGGTTTTGATGTCATTTGGGTTATTTACGCCATATAAGCAAAGGGGAAATTCCTTAGCCCCCAGCGGCATGGCCGCCAACATACAAAACACAAACAAAATGTTGAAGATTTTCATTTTTATTCCTTCCGGCTAACAGACTGCTGGGATGGCAATTTTATTTATTCCGTCACAGATGAATCTTTGATAAACATCCGCAGCCCGGTTTTAACTAAAATTTCAATATCTAACATGATGGAATGGTTTTTAATGTACCACACGTCGTAAGAGAATCGCATAAATGCCCCGGCAAATGCGGCTTGTTCTGCTAATTGTTTATTGCCGTTTTTGGTTTTATAATTAGGAGGTGCTTTAAAATTTAATTGAGCCCACCCGGTAATACCCGGCTTGGCAATACTACGAATATGATGATTGGGAATATTTTCATTTAAAATGGTATACTCCCCTACCCACAAGGGCCGGGGACCGACAAAGGACACTTCTCCTTTCAGTACATTGATAATCTGTGGAATTTCATCCAACCGGAATCGCCGTAAAAATGGTCCCGTTTTAGTAAGTGTTTCCGTGTCGCTTTCTTGCGTAGAGGGAGTAATTGTGCGAAATTTATACATAATAAATTCCGCTCCAAAATAGCCTACACGTTTCTGTGTAAAAATGGGATCACACCCATCAATCACCCGTACTAATATCCAAATTAAACATCCTAGTGGCACTAAAACCGGCAACATTACTACTGCCAAACTTACATCCATAACGCGTTTTAGCATACTGTACATACTGTGCTCGTGCCGGTTTCCAATCCCGCGCAATAACCACATACTGTCTTCTATACTTTCGCGGCTAATACGCTGGAATACCCGTTCATACGCATTAAAATCCGTATCTACGCAGGCACCTTTGGCAATAAATTTCTTTGTAATAATATCCCAAGCGGCCGGATTTTCACGAAACAGTTTGCTTCCTACAATAACGAGGTCAATATTTTTGAGATTATATTTTTTATCCGCAGACGGAGCCGGTTCATATTCCCGTATTTTGTAACCGCGGCTTTTACGCATCCCCTTTACAAGTTCTGTAATCGTAGGACTATTGCCAAATAGCAAGGTATTACGTTTGGCAACATCCAACTTAAAATAATTTCGTCGTAACGCATAAATATACGCAAAATACACAAACAAAATTAAAATTAACACACGCCGTGGCGTAGGCAAATACACCGGCAACAAAACCGAAAAATAAATGATACTTACCGAACCTACTAATGTAATCAACCACGCAATAATTAACCGTTTATAGGCAATTACTTGCTTACGCAACAGTTTCACATCATAAAATGAAAACAACCATAATACAAAACTAGCTAACAGAAAAATAGGAATATATACATATAATTGGTTTCGGAAGGAAACCCACGTAAGCCCACCATGGCGCAAGTATAATGTTACCCACGTAATGGTAAAAAACACTAATGCATCTAACAGAAAAAATATTTTACCGTTCATACCCTATTTGCATCCCTTATTTATCTCATCCCCAAACTTATTTCAAACTTTTTGTTATGTTATTTTCGCGTTGCCATTTTTTCGGCCCACATTTCCCGCAGCCCCTCTTCTAATGTTACGTGCGGCACATAGCCAATGGCCCGGATTTTGGAAATATCGGCCGACGACTCGTGCACATCCCCCGGGCGTTTGGGTCGGGAAACCCGCTCTAACTTACGACCGGATACTTTTTCAATCGTATCCGCCAACTCTAGTAAAGTATACGTCCGGCCGGAGGCTACGTTATAAATTTCGCCCGGCACTCCTTTGGTAGCTGCCAAAATGTTGGCTTGTACTACGTCTTTAACACTCACAAAATCACGGCTTTGCAGGCCATCCCAGTCAATGCCCAGCGGCTTATTTTCGGCCGCCAGTTGCATAAACTTGGCAATAACCGCCGCATAAGCAGAATTGGGATTCTGCCCCGTTCCAAACACATTAAAATAACGCAAGGCCACCGCCTCTAATCCGTAAGCTTTGGTGTAAAGTTGGCACAATTCCGCCCCGGCCTGCTTACTCCACGCATAAGGAGATTGACAATCAATGGGAGTATCTTCCTTATACGGCAGTTCCGGACGCGTCCCATACACAGCTGCAGAAGAAGAAAATACCACGCGTTTTACACCGCATTGTTTGGCGGCTTCTAAAACATTAACAGTTCCTTGCACGTTAATTTCAGCAGTTTCTTGCGGCTTAGCCATAGATTCAGCCACCGAAATCAATGCCGCTAAATGTAACACATAATCTACCCCGCTGCAGGCATCTATTACGTCCGAAAAATCACAAATATCGCCTTTTATAAATGCAATCTTATCTTGCACACTTGTTAAATTTTCCAATTTTCCGCCGGACAAATTATCCAGCACCGTAACCTGTTGCCCTTGTCGTACTAACTCTTTAACAATATGCGACCCAATAAACCCGCACCCACCGGTTACCAGCCAATGAAATTGTTGTTGCAACATACAGACTCCCTTATTTACAAAATTGATTATATATTATACCTTTTTCGTGTCAGAAAAGACAGATATAAATAAAGTATAATATAAATATGTTTTGTTGTTTATTATTTGGCGGAGTGGTGTTGGGAGTTATGTTTTTAATACCGCTTGGAATGAAACTTTTTCGCACGCCGCGTGCCCAGTCTGTTTATCAAACAACTGTATTTGCCGTTTACTTAGGTAGCATTTTGTGGATGACCCTGTTTAACCGCTGGGGCATGAATGTATCTTCCTTTCGGTTTGCACCTTTTCATGTGCTGCGGCAAATTATAAATTGTTTGTTCGGATTTCAAAAAATTGCTGCAGCTACCTGCCAGGCAGTCTTCCGCAATAGTACCCGTTTATTAGACGCAGTCCACACTACCCCGATAGAAGACTTACTGCTAAATATTATTCTATTTATGCCGCTGGGATTTTTGCTGCCATTTATCGTTAAAAAACTGAATTTTTGGAAAACAGCCTGGATAAGTGCCCTCTTTTCCGCTGCCATAGAAACCACCCAATACCTGGCCCATTGGGGTTGCTGTGATATAGACGATATTTTTAACAATACATTGGGGGCCTGTATCGGATATGGATGCTATCAAATTTTCCTTCGTTTGTTTGGTTCAAAAATTCTTTCAAAATAGTTGCAGTATTTGATTGGAAATAGTATAATGATAACGTAATAACGGAAAAATCATTTTCCGTATTTCAATAAACTAAAGGAAGTATTTAACACATGAAGAAAACTGCTGCCTTGTTTCTCGTAGCTGCATTTGCTGCCGCTCCTGCTTTTGCTGAACAACCACTTCGCTTTGCGGCTTCGGAAACGTTATCTTACGATGATAACATTTACCTTACTGATAAAAACAAAAAAGAGTCTTTTATCAGTACCACCCGTTTAGGGGCCAATTATAAAGCCCAAATTCCGTCCACCGGGCTACACTTGACCGCGGATGCGGGCGTTGGCTATAACGCTTATACGGAAAAACCCAGCAAAAATAATTATTGGGAAGCTATGGGCGGTTTCGGCCTTTTTAATGACCAATTTACAATTGGGGACCGCGTTTTCTACACGTCGGATCCGGCCAACAATGAATTAACCGACCGCAAAAAACGTATCAACAATACAGGGTATATTTCTTATGTAACTTCCCGTGAAAAAATGTTTGGCGTGGGTGTGTTAGCGGAAGATTTATTTGACCGGTATTTTGAATCTGAAATGAGCTATTTAAACCGCAACCGTGTGAATTTGGGGGCGCAGCTCTATTACAATATGACGGCCAAAACGAACTTTTTTGTGGAATATCTGTTCTCGGATATCACCTATGAAGATAATAAAACCAATAACTCCATTGGGAACCGCTTAGGGGTAGGCGTCAACGGGCAAATTGCTTCTAAAGTAACCGGTACCGCCAAAGTAACCTATAATATGCGCGATTATGAACATAGTTTAGCCGGGGCTGATGATTATAATGACTTAATTGGTTACTATGTAGCCTTAACGTGGAAACCTACTACCCGCAATACGGTCCGTTTATCCGGAGATCGTAAAATGGAAGAAACTCGTTTCGGAAATGCTACCGGTTTTAACCGTTACTTTGCCGATACACTCGTTTCGTTGTACGGTTCTCACAAACTTAATGATAAGTTAACGGCTTCACTTACCTTGTCGTGGGAAAATATGGATTACGCTAAACGCGTAAACGGAACAAAGCGTGATGACAATTTGTACGTTGTTAAACCGCAAGTAGATTACCAATTTAAAGAATGGTTATCTGCCGGAGTATGGTACCAATTCCGCACCCGCCACTCCAATTGGGACGGCGCAGATTACGACAGCAATAAAGCCGGTATTTTCGCTAAAGCAACCTTCTAATTGCTGAGTTAAAACGCTTTAAACCCCGCCTTCGCGGCGGGGTTTTTTCACACTAAAGGCTAATGCTCTTGCAAAAGTGATTCAAACAAAATAGGCTATAGAAAGGAATATGTTAAAACTCAAAATATATTTGTTGTTTATCTTACTAATTACTGCCACAGTACCAGCTGCTTTTGCACAGTTTAAAACACCGGCATCCCGAAATTTCCGCAATTTGGAAAGTTTCCTTGTTCGCACGGCGGAGACGTATCGCCCGACAGCTGGTGTTTCACGGGGCCCTGTTATGGCCGTTCGGCCCGGGCGTAGTGTTGCGGCAGCAGCCACCCAATTACCCGTTTCAAAAACCTTGGCAGTTCCTTTTATTCATACCTCTGCCTTACAATTATTAAAAACCAACCACCTCCGCATAGCTGAAATGAGAACTCATCATGTATATGACGATGTATGGGAAATCATGGACACTCCCAAAACTTACACCAGTCAATATCAATTAGGGCAGGATTTAGCAGATTTTTATTACCAATATCCGGTGGCCCGTTTTCGCAGCCGTGTAACACAACAAGTTGGCGAAGTATATGAATTGCCAATAGAAGGCATCCGTTACGCTCCGAAAGGACGCCAACCCGTTCTCATAGACCCACAAACCCATGTTCTCTTTTACATAGAAGGAGTGGGGGGACAAATTTTGGAACGGAGTCTTTTAGAAAATTCGCTCTATTTTGAACCTGTACACAATCCTGAATAAACATACTTTCTATAAACGGTAAAGGGGCTCTTTATAGAGCCCCTTTTGTACGAAAAACAAGCGTTTTATTTTTTGTCTTTCTCATCCTTATCAGCGGAATCATTATCATAATAATAATAGGAATAATTTTTATAATATCCGTACTTGCCATACGAGAAACCTTGCGGCTTATAGTGGCCAATTACAACCCCTAAAATTTTCACGTTGGCTTTTCTAAGTTTATCTAACGCCAGCTGGGCGGAACGGGTATTGGTGCTGCCATACTTAATCACAAAAATGGTCCGCGGGATGTATTTGCCCCACAACATAGTATCCGCCACCGGCAAGATAGCCGGACAGTCCACCAATACCTGGTCGTAATTTTGTTGTGCCCAAGCCAAAAAATCCGCCAGTTTCGGCGTGTTCAGCAAATCCGCCGGATTGGGCGGACGTTGGCCGGCTGTCATAATAAACAGATTTTTTACATTCTCTACCGCTTGCACATTGGCGGCATAATCCGCTTTGGCAGGGTCTGCATCCCAAATATAACTGAGTCCTTTTTCAGGGGATACTTTAAATACTTTATGCAACCGGCAACGGCGCAAATCTCCGTCTATCAAGAGGATTTTTTTACCGGCTTGGGCCAACGCTACCGCCAAATTAGCCGCTAAATTACTTTTTCCTTCCTCTTGCATAGAACTGCTAACTAAAAGCGGTGCGTTGCGGTTATCAGACAAGGTAAAATCCAACATAGTACGTATATTACGTACGTTTTCTGCCAGCAACACATTGCCTTTTTTGAGCATAGGCGCATATTCGGATTCTTTCTTTTTGTTCTTTTCAAACGGAACAAACCCTAAAAAGGGAAGCCCCAGTTTTTTCTCTAAATCTTCGGAAGATTTAATGGTTTGGTCTAAAAATTCAAGTAAAAATACAATCAGTAAACCCAGTAATGCACCGCCTAATAATCCCACAGCCAAGTTGATGAGCTTGCGCGGAAGTATCGGATATTTCGGCATAACAGCCGGGTCAACAATACGTATATTATTGCCGGAAAATTGGCCGGAAAGTTCTATTTTAATACTCTGCACGAGGCGGCGCGTTTCTACTGCAATTTGCGCCTTCGTGGCAGCCAACTGGCGTTTGACAGATACGACTTCCGGGTGCTGGGGAGTATACTTGGAGGACAACTGCGCCCAATTCCGTTCCAAAGATGCCTCTTGCTGTTTTAATGACTTGATAAAATCACTATTTACCACTTGCGGCATAGAATTTAAGAGTTCTTGTTCTTCGTCGCTAGTTTCGGTGCTTTCCAGCGCACGGATAATATCCTGCCCCATAGAAATACGGTTGCTGACGTTCTCCTGCACGAAATTCTTAGCTAGTGTATTGGAAATTTCCATGGCCAGCCGCGGATCGTATGCACGTACTTTTACATTAACTAAACGACTGCGCGTTACCGGGTCAATTTTTACGGCATGACGCAACGCCCCCAACCCACCGGCAAATTCTTCATATTGGCTTAAATTAAGTTCATTATACACGCTTTCTAATAATGAACGGCTCTCTAACAACTGATACTGCGTGCGGTAATAGTCCTCCATACTGGCAAAAGAACCATATCCCGTTTCATCCAGTTTGCCGGCATTTTCCTGGTTAATCATCAGTAAGGCGGAAGCCTCATACACCGGGCGCATAAATACATTGACTAAAATAGCCGCCACCAGCCCCAACAGGGCCGTCCCGGCAATCAGCCAAAACCGTTTAAGTACAATACTAATTAAGGCACTTATATCTAATTCTTCATCATTCATAATTTATTTCCTAGAACATACTCTGCGGCACAAAAACCACATCTCCCGGCTGAAGTGGAATATCCATATTCTTATTGCCTTGTTTGGTAATTTGGGTAACGTCCACATCAATCGTTTTCTGCTTGCCATTCTCTACGCGCAGGACCCGAACCTTAGAGGTATTAGCAATATCGGTAAATCCGCCTACGGAAGTAATGGCTTCCAATACAGTTAACGGCTTCTCCGGTGGGATTTGGATGGCAGCCGGCTTAGCTACTTGCCCCAATACATACACCGTTTTATTGCCGTATTCTTTGACAAGCATAGACACTTGCGGATGTTTAATATAGGCCGTCAGCCGCGCCGCCAAACGATGTTCCGCCTGTTCCAAGGTTAAGCCGGAAAGTTTTATATTTCCTACCAACGGAAACGTAATATTTCCGTTTCCGCTTAACCGGAGTACCCGGTTCATATTATCTTCCATATATACTTGAATATCCACCAAATCCCCGGGCTGTAACACATAGGACTGGGAGGACCGCACCTGACGCAACGCGCTGGAAACATCCTGGTTGGTAATTTTATTTTGTACGGTTTTAGAAACCGGTGTTTGGGTAGAGGAACAACCGGCTACAAAAGCCAGCATCCCTATAAGATACATGTATTTCTTCATAGTAATTATATTATACTAAATGTTGCAGTAAATTTCAGGATTTTATCAATACAAAAGCCCCATTTATATCCCGCCTGCCCGTTTGCGGGCCCGCATATAGAGCTTAGAGAGTTCTTTATCTTTTGGATATTGCTCCAGGTATTGTTCGGCCAATTCCCGGGCCAGTTCATAATAATACCATTTTTCCAGAACGTCTTTGGCGTGGTTTGCGGCATTGTAATACGCATTTCCCAAGCGTACAGCATGACGCGGGCTAGGATAGTAGGCAAGCCCTTGCTGGTAGGAGGCAATTTTTCCTTCGGTTTTCAATTCCCGTCCAAACAAAAAGGCACGCCAAGCAAATGTTTTCCGCCCCGGTATCCACAAAGCCAACACCAAGCCTACTAACACCACCACACCCCCTATCCGCCCGGCACGCCAATGCTGCACATGCCCTTTATGAAAAGTTCCGGCAAGGGTCATACCCAGCACACAAAAGAACATAAAAGCACACCCCGGGATAAAGAAATGAAAATCTACCAAACTGCCTACGCACATAGCCCCCAACGTACTTAACAGGGCCGCAAATAAAAATTGTTTCCGAACTTCCAACCGTTTCAGGGTCCGCAAACTACGGGAAATAAACCCAGCAAGCCCAACTAGTAACAATAACGCTCCGGCATATCCCACCCCTAAGGTAATTTCCAACCAGTCATTATGCAAACGTTCAATATACTGGTGCAGATCGTATTCAGTATACTCGTTAATCACTACCGGCATGGCCCCAATTCCAATACCCCATACCGGGTATTTCTGTAAAATTCTTCCGCCAGCCCGGTATAACATTTGACGGGTTTGTTCAGACGTGCCCGTTGAGCGTTGTGAAAAACGGTTAATCTCTGGAATATGCGTATAAATCCAGGCAGAGGATACAACTAAAAGCACCAACGTATAAAAAACACCTTTTAACCGTCTTTTAAACGGAGCCGGCACACTCCATAGACATAACAAAGCATACACAAACAGTCCAATAAACAAGGCCAACATCGCCCCGCGGGAACGGGTAAATACCGTAGCTACCATCAGCCCGGCTGAGGCCGTTAGCAGCCAACCTTGCTGCACCCAAAACAGGCTCCGCTCTTCCCGGGCCAGCCGGCGCTTATAATCCAACTGGTGGGTAAAAAATAATCCCAGCGCTAACAAGGCATTCATAGCTAAAAATACGCCCCCGTGGTTGCGGTTTAAAAAGGGCCCTACCGCCGCTGCACTACGGTGCGTACCTAATAAACGGTAAATATACTCTCCGTTCGGAAAAACAACCATACACAGAGCCACCGCCACGCCGCCCGCAACCAGTAACCCGGCCAAACGGCGCATTTCCTCAAAAGACGGATACATCTGCTGTACCAAAAGCACCAAGCCTAAGTACGTCATAAAAATAGAAGCATGGTCTAATGTATAGAGCCGCATGAAAGTTACCGGATAGAGGCCCGTTTCATCTAACAGCGTACGGGGGAAACAACTTTGCACCAAACATAATCCGATTAGCACCCCAAATACGTACAGTACCGGTTTTATAGCAGTGGGGAACATCCATTCCCGCCGGATGCATAACCGCCCCAGCCAGGCCACCGTTACCAGCCCCTGCAATACAGAAAATGCCCACGGCTGCGTAGCGGCAAAACTAAACGGCACAAAAAAAATACAAATTCCTACTAAAATTTTTACAAATAAATCCATATAGTTATTTTACCAAATTTGCTATAGTAGTATGGATGAAGATTTTATGTGTATGCCATGCTAATATTTGCCGCAGTTTTCTGGCACAGGAATTTTTAAAATCCTTGTTGCCGGGCGTAAGTGTATGTTCGCGTGGGTTTTATGCAAATCCGGATTATGAAGTTCCAGTCAAAGTACAACAGGCCTTACGGGCGAAACAGTTAGAATTTCCCGGTCATACCTCCACCCAGCTGATGCCGGAAGATTTACAACTGGCAGACCTTATTTTTTGCATGGAGCAAGCACACGAAGAACACTTATTGGACCGTTACCCCCAATACACAGATAAAATTTGGCTCTTAACTGATTTTGCGTTTGATAAACCGCAAGATTTGCAAGACCCGATTTCGCTGGAAGGCCGCGCGTTTGCCAAACAAGCGGCCCGACTCTATGCAGCGTGCGAAGCGGCTGCCCAGCGGATAAAAAACGATTTTTTAACAACAACCAAGGAGAAACTATGAAAGGAATTATTCTAGCAGGTGGTGCAGGCACGCGGCTATATCCGGCGTCTTTGCCTATTTCCAAAATTTTATTACCCATTTATAACAAGCCGATGATTTATTATCCGCTCTCTGTACTGATGCAAGCCGGTATACGGGATATTCTAGTTATTACCAGCCCGGAAGATGATGCCAACTTTAAGCGCGTGTTGGGGGACGGTCATAAGTGGGGGATGTCGCTGTCTTACACGGTTCAGCACGTAAAACGCGGAATTGCCGATGCGTTTATTTTGGGGGAAAAATTTATCGGGGAAGATTCGTGCGCTCTTATTTTAGGGGATAATATTTTTTACGGAAACGGGTTTGATGAAATTTTAACGCGTGCCGCCAAACCCCGCCCCGGAGCTACGGTATTTGCCTATGAAGTGAATGACCCGGAACGCTTTGGCGTGGTGGAATTTGACAAAACCGGCAAAGCCATTTCCTTAGAAGAAAAACCCAAACACCCCAAAAGCAATTTTGCCGTAACCGGGCTGTATTTCTACGATAACCAAGTTGTAAAACTGGCCAAAACGTTACAACCGTCTGCGCGGGGGGAACTGGAAATTACGGATTTAAACAAACTGTATTTACAACAAGGCAATTTGCACGTAGCCCACCTAGGCCGCGGGTTTGCCTGGTTAGACACCGGCACGCACGAAAGCGTGCTGCAAGCCAGCAACTTTGTGCACAGTATGCAAATTAACCAAGGGGTAGAAATTGCCTGCCCGGAAGAAATTGCCCTTGCGAAAGGGTTTATTGCACCTGAACAATTAGCCGCCCAAATTGCCAAAGCCCCTAAAAATAATTATTACGCGTATTTAAATAAAGTACTTAAAAAATAAGGGCCCCGCTCTTTAGGAGCGGGGGTAGGTTTATATCATACGTTTTTTAAACGCCTGGGATATATACTGCTTAATTGTATCCGGCGGATTTTACCAAGTTGCAGAACTCCGTATCGGTACCGTCGCAAGTTTTGGTAATCTTCCCGGAGGATTCCACCGTTAACTGCAATTTTGAACCTTTGTATTGCCCACTCGTACGTTCAGCTACCATAGTGGTTTCAGAGTTATCAGTATTATTGTTGACTGCAACCGTATAACTACCCGTATTATTGCTAGCGGGAATCGTGACATCTCCCAGATCATGCACATCATCATACGAACTAGCAAATGTACCATTTTGCATATAGATAATTTGCTGGGCCGTAGCCATATCGCCTAAGCGTTGAACCGCTTCCGAAGTGCGGGAACGTTCCACAGCTTTGGTATATTGGGGCAATGCAACCGCCGCCAAAATACCGATAATGAGCACTACTACGAGCAACTCAATTAACGTAAAACCTACGTTATTTTGACATTTCATAATTTCCTCCTTTTTGGTACTCTTTGTACCAAAAAAACGATTGGCGGGGCGCTTATCTCACTTGTAGGACATTTAGGAGACCCTTGACGCCCCGGTGCTCAAAATGTATCAAAAAAAAAAAACAAGTCAAGTTTTTTCCATTTTCTCGTCGGAGAAAATATTTTTTTCAATCAATAAAAATAACTTTTTAGGCCGCTATTTTAC
>CALAFB010000045.1 GCA_937891135.1 uncultured Elusimicrobium sp. | reverse complement strand
AGTCAAAAATTAACGGAGCGAAATACGATATTTATAATAAAAAAAATCAAAGTCAACTAAGCAAATATTATAAAAATGCACAAAAAGAAGCCAATGAAAATGGCAAGAAATTGCATTGTTTTATCTTTTCGCCTAATTATAATCTCATTAATTTAGAAGATTACGAATCTGGAAAGTATTATTCCCTTATCAAATATAGCCAAATACATAATTTTTATTTTAGTAATGCTGGCAGAATGTTGCATATCAATTATGCACGTGAATTTATAGATGCTTTAGAATTACATTCAAAAACTTCAGCAGAGTACAATTTTGAAATTATGAGAAATAGATTAATTTCAAAAATTAGAGGAATATTAGATAATTCTCATTTATAATTTTGCAACTCCCCCGGTAATGCCGGGGGATTTTTAAATTCTTTTCTAAAAATCAATTTGGGCGAGAGCCATTAGAAAAACAAACATGGCTACACCTAATACAATAACGCCTAAAACACTCATAACTACTCCTTTCCGTATATTCTTAGCGTTACTGGGTGGCTGAGTCCAGCCAAAACCCAATAATGCCTACAATAATCATTAGTAAAATTTCCATATACTTCCCCTCCAAGCAATTATTCTATACGGCTTAACTTGTCAATTATAAACCCCAAAATAAATCCAAATACAAGGATTACAAGCACGATACCTACAATTTTCATATTTTCTCCTAAATACTTCTGTATTTAGGATAACAAAAGCGGGCGACAACATATTGTCACCCGTTTTGTTTGTCCGTCATAGCGGTTTCTACTGTTTCTTAGTCTTAAGGTCTAATACTTGCCCTTTGATATACTCGTAGGCTTTGGGATTCTTGGGGTCGGCTTTTTGGGCCTGGGCCACTACCTCTAACGCCTTATCAAATTGCCCCTCATACGCATACATCAAAGCTGCAAAATGGGTTTGCATGGCCTTGTTGTTAATACCCGCGTTAAACAGGTCTATGGCTTTTTCATAATACTTGTTTAATATCAAGAAATAAATAGCATACGTAATAAATGTATCATCCTGCTTGTCTTGTGCAAACCCGTCCAAGGCATATTTCAAAGCGCCTTTATAATCTTTTTGGGTATAGCAAATTAGGGCCGCTTGTTTATAAGGCCATACATCCTTCGGGTCATCCTTAATAAGTTTGGCACATCCTTTTAAGGCCTCGCGGTGTTGTTGCCCCAACCAATGGAAACGAATCATAATTTTTTGAAGTTCACGCTCTTGCCACTTGCGATAGGCACTATTCATAAAACCTTTATCATCAGCAACCTTATTAAATTCTGCAAGTGCCAGTAAAATTTGCAAAGGGGCACGATTTAAACTCCCGTCATCTAAAAAGATAGATAAGACGTTTTCCTTGTTAGCATTCATCGGCTCCCACTTCCCCGCGACTTCTTGACGTTTTTTCTGCTCCTTGCGCCCGGCCTTTTCAACCTCTTTTTGAATAGGCAGCACCCATTTACTGGGTTTGCCTAGTCCTTTAGTAAGGGCATCCAAAGAATCCACAAAATCCAGCGCATTTTCTTTAGTGATATTAAATTTAGCCCACTCAAAATCATCCCGCACGCGGTAATTTACATTTTGCGGATTGGGCTTATATAGCGTTAGCCCGGCCTGCTCTAGGGTTTCTATATCGCGCTGAATCGTGCGGCGGCTTACCCCACATTCCTTAGCGGCGTGGTCTAAATTTAGCACGCCCTGATTTAAGTCAATCATCAGCTTAATCAAGCGCGAAAGTCCCTTTTTCACGTCCTCATTTTTCCGCTTAGTTGCCTTTTTAGGTAATTTAGAAAAGTCTTTCTTTGTTTTCATAATTATCTCCTTTATTGTACGCTATCCCGTAGCGCGTCCACTAGTTTTACCATGGCCCAGGTATCTTGTTCGCAGTATTTGAGTAGGTCCTTGCGTAGTTGCTCTAACTCGGCAGGTGGTAATTTTTGCGCGTATAACACATCAAAGGCATCCATGGCATCCCCACCGTTGGCTACCGCCATGCCTTCGTAAGTCATATCCGGCACGAGTGCGGGTAAGACCTTCTTGATAGACCAACTACAATGCATTTTGGGGTGCAAGAAATCCTGCTTAAACGGATCGCCGGTATCCATAAAGCGTTGCGTCATGCCCAAAAGGCGTTTAGCATCCTTTCCGGGGATAGGCAAATCGTGCGCCAT
>CALAFB010000044.1 GCA_937891135.1 uncultured Elusimicrobium sp. | reverse complement strand
ACGGCAGTTTTTCTTTTCCGCCAAAGGTATAAGTAAGTAAATAAGTAATTTTAACTAAAATTTGTCGATTATGGCACAAAAGAGCATCAAAAACGGAAAATATGCAGTCAAGGAGTTACCCGCCTTACGTGCAAAGATTAACCGGGAGTTCCTGATTAGACTACAGCCCAAAGAGGGTAAAAGTCAGTTGGTAGGCTTTACGCGCCTTTGCCTCATAATCGGCGACCTACACGCCGAACACTACGCCAAGAAAGCGTTAAGCAGCAAAGAGACCGCACCACGTTTCAGCATGGGCGCAGGTAAGGGTATGCAGGTAGTTTTCTTTCCACGTTGATTATTCACCCAAAAATAACAAGTAGCACAAATGAAAACAGAAAAGGTAACACGCGAGGAATTGCGCAGTATGGAAATGGGAGAGAGCCGGACGTTTGAACTACCAAACGCCCAGGCTTGCGACAACGGTAAGGCCGTTGCCTACCAAATGCAGAATCTTTTGGGGTGCAAGTTTAGTGTAACGACTGACTACACCGCAAACAAACTCACTATCACTAAGAACGCTTTATGATAATAGACAAACCGATAGTAAACCCTGATGGCCTGTATAACCAAAAACAGACCGCCGCCGCTCTACACATAGACCGGCACACCGTAGCCCGTTACGAGGCCGACGGAATTATTAAGTTTCGCATCCGTAAGGCAGGTAAGGCAAAGGTTACTACCGGGGCCGATATTATCAAGTGTTGGCAAGGAATGTACACAATTAAATAACTAAGATTATGGCACAGATTGTAATTACCGTTGCGCTATCCGCGCTTTGCATCGTTTCGCTTATCATAGTGGCAAAAGACATTAAGGCGATTGCCGAAGAAATGGGGGGGGAGTAAAGTAATATGGCAAGGTATGACCCCAATACGGAAAGGTTAGGTAGTCAGGCAATGGCGTTGCAGCGCATGGCCAAGATTTACCCCGATACCTACAAAAAGGTATGCGAGAAAAGGCAGATACACGCCTGTTTGTACAAACTACCCGTAGAGAAATTCGATGAAATATGCGTTGAGGCTTTACGCAGTTTGGTTAAAGAGGGAATTTGCAAACGTATTAAATAACTTTTAAGCACTATTAGTTATGAAAACAGATTTTTGTATTAGCGTACAGGTCAATATCGGAGTAACGCCCGAAGTCGTGCAGCTTGTTACGGCTATCCTGACCAAGCAACCGACGGCGGTAGTAATACCGGCCCCGTCAAGTGAACAACCACAGCCCGAAGCCGAGGCCCCAACGCCCGCACCGGCGAAGAAAGGACGCGGTAAGGCTAAGACCGCCGACGCGCCCGAAGCACCCGCCGAGGAATCAGCACAGGCACAGGAGGCCGCGCCCGCCGCCGATGCAGCCCCGGAAGCCGAAGAGCCGCAACCCGAAGCACAGGCAGAGGGCAAGGAACTTACCGAAGAGGACGTAAGGGCCGCAATGGATAAGACGCGCCGACGCATCGAGGGCGAGGACTACAAGAACAACACCGACGGCGAGGGCTATAAGAAGTATCACAAGCAACTTACGGCCACGTTTAAGAATATCGCCGCCCTGTTAGGTAGCGATAAGCCCAGCACCCTACCCGCCGACAAACGCGCCTCATTCATTCAGCAATGCGACGAACTGATAGTAGAGAACGGAGAAATAACCACTAAAGTACCGTACTGATATGCCCGGAGTACACGCTATATTAAGCCCAAGTGCAGCCCATAGGTGGATGAATTGCACCGCCGCGCCCCGGTTGGAAGAAAAGGCCGAGGATAAGGGCAGCACCTACGCCGAAGAGGGTACGTTAGCGCACGCCTATTGCGCCCTGAAACTGAAAGAGTTTTTGGGCCGCGATACGTCAGGCGAACACGCCGAGATAGACGAACTTAACGAGAAGTACCACACCGGCGAAATGGACGAGTACACAGATACGTACTTTACTATCGTCATGGAAAAGTACAATGCAGCCCGCCAAAAGACCCGCGACGCGCAGTTATTGGTAGAGGTACGTTTGGACTTTTCTAAGTATACCTAAAATCCGCAGATGATTTTTCGAGTGTCTGAGATCGGAAGAGCACACGT
>CALAFB010000043.1 GCA_937891135.1 uncultured Elusimicrobium sp. | reverse complement strand
CCCCGGTTTTGTTTGCACAAAGAGTTCCCGTTCGGTATAAGCCGCCCAAAAATACGGCCCGCAGCGTAGGGGCAGCCGCTACGACGCGGATTCCATATGTTGTAAATCCCCGCTTGCCTGTTGCTACGCAGCAGCGTGTAGCTGCCTTTAGCGGGGCGGTAGTAGACCGCAACATTTCTAACCGGGTGGTAGAAGCGGCGCACCAGGTTACCAATCATACGCCTGCTAATCCCGTTTCCGGCCCAATCACGGCCCATATACATAGTAATGCCGTAACGCCCGAGCAAGCCCCCGTGCTTGACAGCGGAACCAATTTAACGGGCGTGGAAGTATTAAACACCTATTTTCCTACGTGGCGGCAAGAGCTGGGGGGGATGTTTACTCCGGAACAATTAGACGCGGTGGAGCGCACGTTTGCGGCGACGGATGAGTGGATGTTTACGCGCGGCGAGGACGGCGAACTGCAAATCCGCAACCCAGACGAATGGAATTATGAAGCCCGGTTTTTAATGCTGTTGCAAGATAGTGGCGTGGAATTTAGTGAAAAACAGATGAAACGGTTAACCGGTGGACACGGAATTAGCGGATTTACACTAAGCCGATATTTTACGATTGAAAATCTACACGGTTTTATCAAAGCGCATGACGGACATGCTCCCAGAATAAATATTCAACAAGATGGAAAGGTCCTTACCTTAACCGGACTACGCAAGCGAGCAGAGCAAGGGGATACGCAAGCCGCCACATTGGTTGATGAGATGACATTAGGGAAAAGAATACATGCCGCTCAACAAAATTGGTCTAAGAATTCCCCCGAATACAAAGTACTGGATGCTTTGTATAACGCAAACAGGAACCGTGCCGTTACTAAAACACCCCAACAAATTATTGCCGCGTATAAACAATGGATAGCCAATCACCCGGGCACATCTCCCCGGGTGACTATAACAGAAAACGGGAAAACACTTACTTTAGGAGAACTGCGCAAGCGGGCAGCACAAGGGGATGCCCAAGCAGCAGCATTGGCTGATGAATTAGAATTGGGGAGGAGCGTGGGTAATGCTTTACAACAATGGCCTAAAGATTCGCCCGAGTACAAAGAACTGTACGCTTTGTATGAGGCAAACAGAAATACTAAAACACCCCAACAAGTGATTGCTGCGTACAAACAATGGATAGTAAACCATCCGGGCACATCTCCCAGAACTGGTATCGCAGAGAATGGGAAATTTCTTACCTTGACCGAACTACGTAAACGGGCTGAACAAGGGGATATTCAAGCCGCAGAACTGGCCGATGAGTTGGATTTGGGGAGGAGCATACACAATGCGCTACGCTATTGGTCTAAGGATTCATCCGAGTACCAAGAACTGTACGCTTTATATAGCGAAAACAAAAACCGTGCCGTTGCTAAAAATCCCCAACAAATTATTGCCGCGTACAAACAATGGATAGTAAACCATCCGGGCACATCTCCCAGAACTGGTATCAAAGAGAATGGGAAAAATCTTTCCCTCACAGAACTGCGTAAGCGGGCCCGGCAAGGCGACGAAGAAGCAGCTAAACTAGCTGACGAGTTTGAATTGGGGCGAGCCGTAGAAACTGCTCGGTATAGTTGGGATAAAGATTCACCTGAATACAAAGAAATAGACGCCTTATATAACGAAAACAGGAACAAAGCGGACGGCAAAACAACGAATGAGTTATACCAAGATTTAGTCGCACATATCCGGGCTTACGGATACTATCCAATGTGGAAAGAAAATTCTCTGCCAGGACTTATATACAACCGCCTGCGCCGTTACCAATCCGCCATGACGACGGACGGCAAATACCAAGACCCGTGGCTGCAAAAAATTTATGAGTTAAAGCAATGGTCCGAGCGTGTCAAACGCGGCGAGGTGGATTGGGAACAATTCCCTGGGTTACTTAAAAAGCACCGCCGTACCATTGGTGAAATGCGTCGCGAAGGTCAACAGCCGTCCCCACAAGCAGCCAAAGAATTTGAAGCACTCTCTGCCGAAGAACAACAAGCTATTGAAGAAATGGCCGATAATATGCTTACTTTGTGGGAAAATTTTGAAGCCGTCTGGTGGCAAAAAAACGAACAACATATTATTACAACGCTCAACACCCGCGCGGCTTTTAACACGGTGCTTGCTACCGTGCGCAACCAAGTACCCGGGGCCCATAACGTCAATATCTCTAACGTATTAGAGCAAGTAAACGGCATGCAGTTAGGTAACGATGGGCCGGACTATTACCGCGTCATCTACCGCGGCGATAACCCGCGCCTCCCCCGGGCGGAAGACTTCCACAACGTGCAAGAAATACCCGGGCTTCCCCAACGCTTTGCCGAACCGGCTTATCAACTAAACAGCGCGCATATTGATTTGGACGGAGATGAAGAAACGGTGCTTAATATGGTGCTCCGCTCCGGCGTAACCGACCGCGAAATGAATGCGGCCATCAACGCCATGACCCCGGCCGGGTGGAAAGTTCGTATCGGCGCGCACGAGCTGTTAAGCGATATTAAAAAAGGGAAAATGCATATCCACATTGAACAAATTGTCCCCACCACGGAAGAAGGAGCGGTAGATATTAGTTATAAATTGACGGTAGATGCACGGGAGCTGACCCGCGGCAAAAACCCGCAACAAGTAGCCAAAACGCTGCGCTACCTGTTTAGCAGTTATCTGACCGAAGAAGGACATCAAGCCTTAAACAATATCCAAAAGGCATTTTAATCCTCCAAAAAACATTCCTTTTTTAGCACTCTTTAAAAGGGCTTGACAATTTTGCACAAACTATGCTAAACTAGCATTAAAGCAAGGCGAGTGCTAATTACCCCGCCAAACTATTTACTTAATTTAAGGAGGAAGTATATGGCAGAAATTAAATTCAAACCGCTGGGTGACCGCGTGTTTGTAAAACCCATTGAACGAGAAACCATGAAGGGGGGGATTATCATCCCAGATACCGCTAAGGAAAAACCTATGGAAGGCGAAGTATTAGCCGTGGGTGCCGGTAAACTGACCGACAAAGGCGAACGCGCCGCCATGGATGTTAAAAAAGGCGACCGCGTACTCTATGGTAAATATTCCGGTACGGAAGTAAAACTGGATGATGAAACATTCCTGATCTTGCATCAAGACGAAATTTTAGGGATTTTAGGGTAGTTTATAAGGAGTTATATTATGGCAAAACAAATTGTGTATGGTGATGAAGCCCGCGCCAAAATGAAATCGGGCATTGAAAAAGTAGCCAACGCCGTGCGCGTTACGTTAGGGCCCAAGGGGCGCAGCGTAGTGTTAGAAAAAAAATTCGGCTCCCCGCTTATCATTGACGACGGTGTAACCATCGCTAAAGATATTGAACTGGAAGATAAATTTGAAAATATGGGCGCGCAGCTCATCCGCGAAGTAGCCTCTAAAACTAACGACGTAGCCGGAGACGGTACTACCACCGCTACCGTGCTCGCCAACGCCATGCTGACCGAAGGTATCAAAAACATCACGGCTGGTGCCAACCCGACACTCGTTAAAAAAGGCATTGAAAAAGCCGTAGAAGTAACCAAAGAAGCTTTGGAAAAAATGCACAAACCGGTCAAAACCAAAGAAGAAAAAGCCCAAATTGCTACTATTTCTTCCAATGACCGCGAAATTGGCAATATGATTGCCGAAGCCATTGAAAAAGTAGGAGCCGAAGGTGTCATTACCGTAGAAGAAGGCAAAACCGCTACCACGCAACTTGACATTGTGGAAGGGATGCAGTTTGACCGCGGTTATATTTCCCCGTATTTTGTAACCGATTCCGAACGTATGGAATGTGTGCTGGAAAACCCGTACATTATTATTACCGATAAAAAAATCTCGGCCATGAACGAACTCTTGCCGATTTTGGAAAAAATCGTACAAAGCGGTAAACAATTTTTAATCGTAGCCGAAGATGTAGACGGCGAAGCGTTGGCCACCTTAGTAGTCAACAAATTGCGCGGTACGTTAAAAGGCTGTGCCGTCAAAGCTCCGGGCTTTGGAGACCGCCGCAAAGAAATGTTGGAAGATATTGCTATTTTAACCGGCGGTAATGTCATTAGCGAAGAACGCGGTATGAAGTTAGATAAAGCCGAACTGCCGATGCTCGGACAATGTGCCCGTGTCGTCATTGACAAAGAAAATACGACGATTGTTTCCGGCAAAGGCGACAAAGCCGCCATTGATGCGCGCACCGCTCAAATCCGCAAACAAATTGAAAATTCCACCAGCGAATATGACAAAGAAAAATTGCAAGAACGCTTGGCGAAACTGGCGGGCGGTGTAGCCGTGATTAGTGTAGGGGCTGCCACGGAAACCGAACTCAAAGCCAAAAAAGCCAAAGTGGAAGACGCCAAAAACGCTACCAAAGCCGGCGTGGAAGAAGGGTTAGTGCCCGGCGGTGGAGTAGCTTTAGCGCGTTGCCAAAAAGCGTTGGACGGCATTAAAGAAGAAAACGAAGATATCCGCACCGGTATCAATATCGTTAAGAAAGCGCTCACGGCTCCGTTAAAACAAATTGCCGTAAACGCGGGCTTAGACGGTGCGGTAGTGGTAGATAAAGTGCTTTCCATGAAAGGTGCTGCCGACGGCTATGATGCCGATAAAAACGAATATTGCGACTTATTGAAAGCAGGCGTGGTAGACCCGGCTAAAGTCGTTCGCACGGCTTTAGAAAATGCGGCTTCTATTACCGGAACCGTGCTTTTAACCGAAACGCTCGTTGCTGATGCCCCGGAAAAAGAAGCGGCACATGCCCCGGCCGGGATGCCCGGAATGGGAGGCATGGGCGGCATGATGTAGGCCGCAGGTTTATTTCGCGCTTTAAAAGCCCCGCGTACTGCGGGGCTTTTTCAGGTTTCCAAATTTGAGCCCTTAGCCACCGACTTTTGCTCGCGTACCTGCAACGCTGCGCGTTGTCTTGCAGACGTACGCCACGCTCAACTTACGGTGGCTAATCATCCCAAATTTGAAAACATACCTATTTCATTTATTTTTTTCGCGCACTCTCAGCGCCCGCGCTAACAGATTAACCGATACCTCTTGCGTAATAATCCGCGAGAGGTATCGTTTTAGGGCCTCCCAGTGCCCGCGCTGAATGATTGTCAAAACACCCCTTGCGGCGGGTATTCGCGAGGGGTTTTAGTTCATTTGCCAGGGGGATTGTTATTGTATAGAATATCAATTAAATTCCTTACATATTTTTTGACCTAATTTAGTCCTTCCAATACATTCTATTAAATTTGGATAATCAGAATGTTGATAATAAATTTTAATTTCATATTCTCCTGATCCAACGCATGTATTTGCATTAATTGCATAACCTGGGCAATAAGTAACTCTCAATGCTGGAAATCTGGTTTCAAAATTAACATGAAAATCATTATCTTCAGTTCTAAGTTGACCATATCTATCAAGTAGGGGAAGATCTAAATCTAATTTCCTAAATAGTGAACCTTGTGCATATTCGCCATTTTCTAGATAATAGCGTTCTTCGGCAGATTTTATAGCATTAAATAAAGTTTTTATTTCGGTAAATCTGCTTTTTGCTATAACGAATTGGTATTGTGGCAACGCTACCGCGGCCAAAATACCGATAATTAACACTACAACTAAAAGCTCTATTAACGTAAAGCCTTTAGGATAATCTTTTTGCATTTGTCCCTGCCGGGTGGTTTTTGTTGTCATTTTAATCTCCTGTATGACGTAATATTTACAACTTATCTGCTTTGAAAAAACCCGGCATATAAAAACGGCTGCTTTTGCTAAGCCAACGAGAATGCCTCATATAAAAAACAGCCGTAATTTACCGTCAAAACGATAAACATTCAGCACAAAAAACGGGTTTCGAAGGTCCGTCATTTTGTGCCTTGATGTGGCTAGTTTTGGATTCTCGTTGGGCCACTTGCGTAGCGCCACCGTATTCTACATACGGTTCCAAAAACAGATAAAATTGTACCTAAAGTATAACAAAAATAGTGTGGCCCCGCAAAAGAAAAAATTATCCCTAGACGAATGATAAATAGGGGTTGGTTGGCAGTATGTCTTAAAGACAATTCAAGGAGAGATAATTTTACTGCCAAAAAAATGAATAAGGATAAGCCATTGCCCAAGAAGTAGTATATAATTGCCACATTGCAAAACTTAGAAAACAACCTATCGTAATACATTTAATAAATAATCCTAAAGGTCTATTACGCAATTGATTAACGGTATACGGTAATAATAAAGTAAAAAATATCATAAAATAATACCCCAATCGTATTGCTGTTTGATATATTTCTCCAAAACATTGGCACAAACAAGCACAATATACTAAGTTAAGTAATCCATTTGTTTTAGAATCATTTTTGGCTAATAAAGAACATAATATATAGATGGCAACAATAACGAGCAAAAATGTTACAGACCCGTTATGTTCGGCCACTCTGCCGCCACTTTTTACTAAATGAGATAAAGCAGCAAACAAGGGAACTCGTAAAATAAACACACCTGCTAACATGGGTAATGTAATCCATAAACGTAATTTGCGCTGCATGGTAAAATAATAGAAGGGGTACATACACAAGCAGAGCAACGCTGTTTTATGGAAGGCTGTTGCTAATAATATACATACAACAAATGCAAGCCCACGTTTTTTTTCTATATATAGATAAGAGAAAAAACATAAACCAATAGCAATTCCTTGGCGTAAACCGGAGAATAGAAATATAAAACACGGTAATCCGATATAAATAGCATAGGAAAAAGGAACATTCGTACTTTCCTTGTAGAATACATACATAATAGGCAGCAAAGAACATATACTGCAACCTATTAAAAGGGTTTGCGGGGAGGACCCAAATATAGACACAAATTTGTTGAACCAAATATAGCCAAATTCGTAATTCAAAAAAGCAGGCAGGTGTAAAATATATCCCCAAGACATCCGTTGTAATACTTGGAAAGATTCTAAATATCCATATCCGCGGTAGTAACCTAAATCTATTCCCATGTTGGGATGACGCATCCCAAGTATTCCCGCTAATAAGACACCCAACAAAATACAGGAAATAGCATTTTTAAAGGCCCGATCCGGTGTTAGTAAATTTAAAACATTACATAGTAGTAAAGCCATAACCAGACATATTATATATACAGTCATAATCACTCCTTTGTAGGATCTTATCTGGCTGGAAAATACATAAAAAGACGGCCATCCACTTTTAAGGAGCATTCACCTTCCTTAAAAAAACAGCCGCGGCTCATTGTTGTAACAATAAACACTCGGCACAAAAAACCGGGTTTCGAAGCCGGTTTCTTGCACCTGTAAGGCCGTTTTTGGCGTGAATGCTAACTTTTGATATAAAAGTAAGCCGTATTCTACATACGGTTCCAAAAACAGATAAAATTGTACTTAAAGTATAACAAAAATAGTGCCCCTTCGCAAAAATTTGTATAATATAATTACTTAATTTTTAGGAGAGGTTTATGTACGGACTTATTTTGGCTGTTCATTTATTGGCGTGTGTATTGTTAATTTTAATTGTATTGTTGCAAAGCGGAAAAGGTTCCGCGGCAGGGATTTTTGGTGCCTCCGGCGCGGATAACTTGTTTGCCAGCCCGACGGCATTTAATGCGGTTAACAAATTCACAGCTGTTTTAGCGTTGGTGCTGATGTGTACATCTATTGCACTAACGATTGCATCTAACAAAGCGCGCAGCACTTCTGTGGTAGATAGTGTAGAAATCCCGACTACGGCTCCGGCCCAGCCCGGCAAATAAGTTGCGCTAGGTCGTAAATTTTAGTAAAATAACCGTATAGGTGTTCCCTTAGAAGTACAATTTGAGTTTTCGCGCAGGTGGCGGAATTGGTATACGCGTGCGTTTGAGGGGCGCATGCCGCAAGGCTTGAGGGTTCGAGTCCCTCTCTGCGCAAATTTAAAAAACCTAGACCTTGGTCTAGGTTTTTTGAATTTATGCAGAAGCAGGCAAACTGCTTTGCCTGCGTGAGGGACTCGAAAGGCGCAGCGTTGTTTTTGTTTGAGCGAGCGTCAGCCGCGAAAGGCAAAAACCGCGAGCCCGGCCTGCAGGAAAAATCCGTCAGGATTTTTACCGGAAGGCGAGTCCCTCTCTGCGCAAATTTTTCTTCTTAAAAAGACTTGGTTCGTTGTTGTTCGTTTAGTCGGATACTTCCGCCCTTCGGGCGCGTCCCACCAGTATACCTCCTAAACTCACGCCTAGAACTAAGTCTTTTTTCTTTGAAAAATTATTCTCTTCACGTCAGTAAAATGATCAGTCGCAGCGATGTTTTTGTTTGAGCGTGCGTTAGCCGCGAAAGGCAAAAACCGCGAGCCCGGCCTGCAGGCATTTTACGTTAGTAAAATGACCGGAAGGCGAGTCCCTGGATAAAACTTTTTCTAGGTTTTTTAAATTTTAACAGCCAGAGTTGACAACATCTATCATACTTGTTACAATATATTTGTTCTTAGTTAAGAGCGGCTTGTGAACCAAGTCGCTCTTTGTATAATAGGAGATTTTATGCAAGACCCTAAAATCATAGAAGAAACCGTTGCCAAAGCACTTAGTGCCCGGAATGTGGAATTGGTGGATCTGGTTATCCAGCACCAAGGGCGCAAGGCTGTTTTACAATTTTTTGTAGATAAACCCGGCGGCATTACGTTGGATGACTGTAGCGAATTAACGGATCAAATTGATTCGTTATTAGAAATGGAGAACTTGATTTCGGGGGCTTACGTGTTGGAAGTGTCTTCCCCTGGGGTGGACCGTGTTCTTAAAAAGCCGGAACACTTTAAACGTTTTGTAGAAAACCGTGTGAAAGTGGTACTTAAAGTACCGTTAGAAGGCCGCGGCAGTTTTACCGGCGTCATTGCAAATGCCGATGACGACGCATTTGTCTTAGATGACGGAACCAACCAATACCGCTTTGAATATGCCAATATCAAAAAAGCGCATTTGGACCCGGTGTTGGAATTTTAACTTAGTAAGGAGATTATTATGGCAGAAAATGCAAAAGACTTTATTACCGCTCTGGAGAGTTTGGAACGGGAAAAAAACATCAAACGTGATGATATTTTAAAAACAATTGAAGATGCCCTGGTGTCGGCCCTTCGTAAAAACTTGGGGAAAACCGCCCAAATTGAAGCCAAAATTGATGTGGAAACCGGGGCTGTACGTGCACAGCAAGTATTAAACGTAGTGGAAATAGTGTCCAACCCGGAAACGGAAATTGAACTTTCTGCGGCCAAATTAGAAGATCGGGATGCCGAACTTGGCGGTGTGCTGACCCGGATGCTGGTGGTAAATGATTTCTCTCGTATTGCGGCGCAAATTGCCAAGCAAGTGCTGATTCAAAAAGTACGCGGCATTGAACGCGACAATTTTTACAAAGAATATAAACCGCGCGAAGGCGAAGTGGTGATGGGCTCCGTGCGCCGTATGTCGGACCGGGACATTATTGTAGACCTGGGCAAAGTGGAAGCCATTTTGCCGTATTGTGAACAAATCCGCAAAGAACATTATACGACGGGTTCCCGTATAAAAGCGGTCATTTCTAAAGTGCTTAGCCAAACGGAAATGATGGAAATTGATGACATAGAAGATGCCCAGCTTGCCCGCTACAAATCAGCTGCTTATAAATTGGACAAAGCCCAACGTGGGCCGTATATCTTTTTATCCCGTGCCAATAACCGCTTTTTAGAAGAACTTTTCAAAGTAGAGGTTCCTGAAATGAGCGAAGGTATTGTGGAAATTAAAGGAGTAGAACGGGACCCGGGTTTTCGCTCTAAAGTGCTTGTTACCAGTACGGATAGTAAAATTGACCCGATTGGTACCTGTGTGGGGATGCGTGGAATTCGTATTCGGGCGATTCAAAATGAACTGTCCGGCGAACGCATTGATTTAATCATGTATTCCCCGGATATAAAAACACTTTTAATGAATTCCGTTGCCCCTGCTAAAGCCACTTCCGTACAAATTGTAAATGAAGAAAGCAAAAAAGCCATTATTGTCGTGCCGGATGACCAATTAGCCATTGCCATTGGAAAGGACTGGCAAAACCTTAAATTAGCTTCCCGCTTAACGGATTGGAAATTAGATGTTAAGAGCGAAAGCGTAAAAGCTGAAGAAGATAAATTTGCCAATTCCGTTGTGCAGGCGATGCTCTCTGGGGTAGAAGGCATTGGCCCCAAGACGGCAGAATTTTTACAAAGAGCCGGTTTTACGACGGTAGAAAAATTAGCCAATGTGGAAATAGAACATCTTTGTACCGTGCAAGGTATTGGGGATAAAACGGCCGCTAAGATTATTGAAGGGGCTAAGAAGTATTTAGAAGAGCACGCGGCGGCCCAGCCGCAAGAAACTCCGGCGCAGGAGCAGGAGGCCGCTGATGACAACGCCCAAGAAAACAACTAAAACGGACGAAACAATTACTAAAAAGAAAACCGCGGCTAAAAAAACGACGGAAAAGAAAGCCCCGGCTAAAAAAACTCCTGCCAAGAAGGTAACGGCTAAAAAAACGGTGGGAGAGAAAACGTCCGTCAAAAAAACGGCAGAGAAAAAAACCGCGGCTAAAAAAACAACGGTTAGAAAAACGGTTACTAGAAAAAAAGTTATTAAAAAAGAAACTATCGTTTCGGCAAAAACTCCGGTTCCGCAGAAACCACAAGTAGCACCTACTGTGCAATCAAAGGCGCAGCCTGCACCTGTTGGGCAAACGCCTAAACCGCCGGTGCAAAAGCCGCAAGCGATTCCGGGGCACCCAGCGGTTCAACCCGTGCCGGCCCAACAACCTAAGCCGCAAGCGGCCCCGGCGCGCCCGGCAGTATTACCTAAACCGCAAACTCCTAAGCCAGCCCCGGCGCAACCTAAACCGCAAGCGGCTCAGCCCGCTAAACCGCAGGATGCTGCACCTGCTAAACCGCAGCCGCAAGCCGAGGCCAAGCCGGAAGGTAAAGTGGTGCGTATTGTCGGTCAGCCTACTGTGAAAGAGTTAGCGGAGAAGATGAATTTCAAAGTAAATGATTTCATCAAAAAACTCATGATGATGGGTATTTTTGCCACGATTAACCAACGTCTGGAAAAAGATATGATTGAACTGATTGTAGACGAGTGTGGTTTTGTGGCGGAAATGGCAGAAGAAGATTTGAAAGAAGCCGCGGCCGTTATGCAGACGGAAGACAAGCCCGAAGATTTAAAACCGCGCAGCCCGGTGATTACCATTATGGGCCACGTGGACCACGGTAAGACGAGTTTGTTAGATGCTATCCGCAAATCCAACGTCGTAGCAGGCGAAGCGGGGGCTATTACACAGCACATTGGGGCCTACCGCGTCAAAACCCCACGCGGCGTACTGACGTTTTTAGATACGCCCGGGCACGAAGCGTTTACCGCCATGCGTGCGCGCGGAGCGCAAGCGACGGATATTGTCGTGCTTGTGGTATCGGCGACGGACGGCATTATGCCACAGACCATTGAAGCCATGGAACACGCTAAAGCGGCCGGGGCTCCGATTATCGTAGCCGTTAACAAAATTGACTTGCCCGGTGCCAATCCGGACCGCGTTCGCCAAGACTTGGCTTCCCGCGGCCTAGTACCCGAAGAATGGCAAGGGAACACCATTTTTGTGGATATTTCCGCCAAAAAGCACTTAAACATTGATAAACTCTTAGAAATGATTGCGTTGCAGGCGGAGATGATGGAACTTAAAGCCAACCCGGACCGGTTGGGCGTAGGCGTTATTTTAGAAAGTAAGCGCGATAACAAACGCGGCGTTGTTGCCACGGTACTGGTGCAAAAAGGCACCATGAAAGTGGGGGACCCGTTCTTAGTGGGAACCAACTACGGCCGCATCCGCGCGCTCATAGACGAAAATTCGCAACGCTACCAAAAAATCGGCCCGAGCGTGCCGGCGGAGATTTTAGGCATTAACGGCGAGCCGCCGCAAGTGGGCGATACGCTCTATATTATGGAGAGCGAAAAAGAAGCCCGCTACGCCGCCGAAAAACGCAAACTGGCACAGAAGGAAGATTCGCAAGCACACCGCAAGCAAATGTCCTTAATGGCGTTAGGCAAAGCTGATGAAGAAGGCAACAAAGTCAAAAAGTTAAGTTTGATTTTAAAGGCTGACGTCCAGGGCTCTATTGAAGCCATTAAAGACGCGCTGTTGCGTATCCCGTCGGACGAAGTAGAGTTGGATATTGTGCTTTCCGCGCCGGGGAACATTAACGAAAGTGATATTCTCTTGGCTAAAGCCAGTAATGCGGTTGTGATTGGGTTCCACGTATCTACCGAGCACAAAGCGCAGACCGAGGCCGAGCGCGAAGGCATTGAAATCCGCAACTATACGATTATCTTTGAACTGTTAGAAGATATTAAAGCGGCTATGGAAGGCTTGTTAGAGCCGGATGTAGTGGAAACGGTCGTCGGCACGGCTACCATTAAGAAAGTCATGAAGTTAAGCAGCGGCTTAATTTCGGGCTCTTTAGTAGATAGCGGGACCGTGATTCGCAATTACGACGTACGCATTAAACGTAACGGCGAAGAAGTGGGCCGCGGCAAAATCGGCGGCTTAAAACGCTTCAAAGATGACGTCAAAGAAGTGGAAAAAGGTTATGAATGTGGTATCTTAATTGAAGGATTCAAAGGCGTGCAGGAAGGTGACCTCATTGAATGTTTCAAGAAGGAAACCATCACCCGCAGAATTAAGATGTAAGAAGTAAATTTGCTAGTACAGAGAACACCCCGCCAATCGGCGGGGTGTTCTGTATTAAGTATGAGCTAATTTGTCCAGCCTTGATTTTGTAGCATCGTGCACATGCTTTGGGCAATGGGCATTTCTCCTTGTTCTATACTACACCTATGTTGCCAGCGGTTCGTTGTTTTATTTTTTACTGAAGATAGCGCATAAGTACTTCCGTCTGTTGGGAACCAGTCATTGCTATTATCTAAACGTACTGCCCAAATTGTACAAACTGAATTAGTACATCCTACGTTAAACGTAAAACTTTTGCCAGTACAAAAATTGCCGTATTTTGTACAATCCAGCGGAATGTCCATATTAAGCTCCTGATTCCCTTCGTCTGTCCAGTCCCAATAGTTTTCGTTTTCTTCATATCCTTTTTCTAATAGTCGTATATCTACTGCTTGTTCTAATGTAGCAATAGTACTAATGGCTTCTGCCACGCGGCTTTTTTCTACTGCCTTCTGATATTGTGGCAAAGCCACCGCTGCCAAAATACCGATAATGAGTACGACTACTAAAAGTTCTATGAGCGTAAAACCTTTAGGGAAACAACTATTTTTTACTTTATTTTTCATGGTACTTCCTCCTATTCTGTTTCATTTGCAATTTATCTGTTAGGAGATTTCCCATGTAAAACGGCTAGCATACCTGCATATCATCCGAATGATCCATATACACCAGCCGCGGCCTTGTGGAAAACACAAAACACTCGGCACAAGACAACAGGCTCATGACTTCCTGTTATTTTGCACCTCTAAGCGGTTGTTTTTGGTTCGGATGATTATTAACCAATAATACATGCTGCAAAACTTACTGCAGCTCCAAAAACAGATAAAATTGTATCCATATTATACCAAAAGGGGGAAATTGTTGTCCTCCATAAATGCTAAAATATATAAACATTTTTAGCAGGGGTAAATTTATGGATTTAGTGGTATTAAAAAATAAGTTGGAAAAAAATATCGTCGGTCGCGGCGTATTAAAAGCGGCCAGCAAAGCCTATGGCGTGGGGGCCTGGGTGCACCGCGCGCTTTATGAGCACACGTGGAAAACCGCCCAAAGCGTAAACTCCCGCGTGGTATGTATCGGTAATTTAACGGCCGGAGGCACGGGCAAAACCACTACAGTGCTGCTGGCCGCCACCACACTCGCCAAACAAGGGCTGCGCGTGGCGATTGTTTCGCGCGGGTACAAACGCCAACAAAAAGCGGCTGGTCCGGTCATTTTGTATGATAACCCGGATGCCGACTGGCGGTTGGCCGGCGATGAGCCGTTTATGATGAGCCGCGTACTTAGCAAATTCCAGGTACCGATTGTCATTTCCGCTAACCGCGTAGACGGTGCTAATGAGGCCTTGCGCCGCTTCAAAAGCCAAATTATTTTGTTAGATGACGGTCTGCAGCACTTTGCCTTAAAGCGGGATGCAAACATTGTGCTGGTAGATGCCAAAAATCCGTTTGGCAATAAGGAACTGCTGCCCTACGGTATTTTGCGCGAACCGCTTAGCGGGCTTAAACGCGCAAACCTGGTTATTTTAACGCATTGTGACCAAGTGTCTGCCCGCCAGTTGGAAGACGTGCGCGACCAGGTACGTATCTATAATGACACGGTAGAAATTTTGGAAAGCGAACACCGCCCGGAATATTATATGGATATTTGCACGACTAAGCAGGTGCCGCTTGGCGAAATTAAAGGCCCGGTAGCATGTTTCTGTGCGTTGGGGCACCCGGAGAGTTTTGAACGTACGCTAACGGACTTAGGGCTTACGCTCAAGCAAAAATGGCGTTTTGCAGACCACCAGTATTATACGGAAGAAAACTTGCGTACGTTTGAAGAAACCCGCGCGGGGCTGCCGTTAATTACCACATTTAAGGACTTTGTCAAATTCCCCGATAACTGGCGCGATATTTTAACCAAAGATGTGTATGTGCTTTCAGTCAGTTTGCACATCCGCGGGGGGGAACAAGAGTTCCAAAAATTTATGGATGTGCTTTATCCTAAAAAGAGATAATCCGTAAGTAATTTTAACAATAAAAAAGGCTGGTTTTTTACCAGCCTTTTTACTATACTATAGATACAATTTTATCTGTTTTTGGAACCGTATGTGGAATACGGATAGCTTTTTGTAAGCCATAATGTCGCCAAAAATAGTCGTTTGAGGTGCAAAGTAATGGACCCTTCGAAACCCATTATTTTGTGTCGAGTGTTTGTCATTTGAGAAAGTGGCAGGCCACGGCTGTGTTATTTAGGTAAGACATTATGCTTGAGTAATGCGGACCGTTTTTGTTAGGTCTCCAAGCGGGTAAATTGTAATTGACTAAAGGAGACTTAATATGAAAAATCAACATCAAGTAGTAAGTAATCATCCTAAATTCATTTTAGGATCTTGCCGTTTACCTAAGGGTTTTACACTTATAGAACTCTTAGTGGTAGTGCTTATCATTGGTATATTGGCGGCGGTGGCGTTGCCGCAATACCAAAAAGCCGTTAAAAAAGCGAAGCTAATACATGTTATCACATCCATGAAAACATTAGCAGGAGCGATGGATGTCTATGCGTTAGAGCATGACAGCCCTAAAGAAAATTCATATATTCAGTTATTTCCGGGAACCGCATTAGATATTGACTTGCCGGAACAAAACATTTCTGCTACATGGGAAGGGAATGATGGCGGATATCTTAGCATTAGCACTAGTTTAGTAAATGGGATGGTAAGTTTAACTTATGAACGTCAGACGAATATGCCAAAATCTTGGAAATGGGAATGTATCGACTGGCCAGAAGAGTCTGGAGAACCATCTACGGGATATTGCAATTTAGTGGAGCAATTAGTTGGAAATTTGGTTAAACATAGCCCCACCAAATGGTGGGGCTATTACTAGAATTTTTATTTCTTCACAATTTTACTCAATTTCTCTACGGCCTCACTTAAACTCCACCGAACGGAATCTTTCTCGCGGCGGTTCTTATATTCGCATTGGCCGTCGGCCACCGTGCGGCTGCTGATTACCAAGCGGTGCGGCAGGCCGATAAGGTCCATATCTTTAAACTTAATGCCGGGGCGTTCGTTGCGGTCGTCTAATAAAACGGAAATGCCTTTAGCTTCTAAGGCGGCGCAAATTTCATCTGCGTGTTTTTTAACATCCGCATTAGACTCATAATCAATGGCTACCAGGGCCACCGTAAACGGGGCTAACGGCTCGGGCCAGATAATGCCGTATTCGTCGTGCGATTGCTCAATGGCAGCCGCCACCACGCGTGAAATCCCAATGCCGTAGCAGCCCATAATCATAGGTTCAGATGTTTGTTTTTCGTTCAAGAAATTCGCTCCCATGGCGGCGGAATACTTCGTGCCCAGTTTAAACACGTGCCCCGCTTCAATGCCGCGCGTGAAGTTAAACGTAGCCCCGCAGCGCGCGCATTTATCGCCGGCAGAGGCCATTTTGAGGTCGGCATACACATCTACTTTAATATCGCGCTTAGGCGTAACGTTAATCGTATGTACGTCTTTTTCGTTGCCGCCGGAAACGCCGTTTACAATATTTTTGACGTAATTATCGGCGTAAATTTGTACGTTCGGGTTTTTCTCTTTGAGCCCTTGCGCGCCCGCAAAGCCCACAAAACTGCCCGTTACCTGCGTGTAAACTTCTTCGCTGGCTTTTTCCAGTTCGTTGCATTTTAAAAGGGCTTTGAACTTAAATTCGTTGAGTTCGTGGTCGCCGCGCACCAGGGCCACTACGGGCTTGCCGTCGGCGGTAAAGACTAAAAGTTTAATAATCTGGGCGGTTGGCACGTGCAATAACTCCGCCACGTCCTCTACGGTGTAAACCTTCGGCGTGGCTTTGTTTTCCATGGGTTTTAAGTCCGCGGGGTTAAGGGTAATGTCCGCCGGGGCTTGGATTTCGGCTTTTTCCGTATTGGCCGCGTAGCCGCAAGCGGGGCAGTTGGCTATAGCGTCCTCGCCCGTGTCGGCCAGCACCATAAATTCGTGCGAAAAGTTCCCGCCGATAGCCCCCGTATCTGCTTCCACGGCCTTAAATTCAAAGCCGCAGCGCGTAAAAATGCGCTGGTAGGCATCATACATTTTTTGATACCACTCGTTGGCTTGCTCGTCGTTAGCGGCGAACGAATATCCGTCTTTCATGTAAAATTCGCGCGCGCGCATGACGCCAAAGCGGGGGCGGATTTCATCTCTAAATTTTGTGCCAAACTGATACAAACAAAACGGCAGCTGTTTGTAGGAAGTGGTATCTTTTTTGACTAAATCGGTCATTACTTCTTCGGCGGTGGGGGAGAAACAAAACCCGGCTTTTTTGCGGTCCTCAAAGCGCAGTAGTTCTTTGCCGTAAAACGTCCAGCGGCCGCTTTGCTCCCATAATTCTTTGGGCTGCACGACGGGAAGCCACACTTCGCACGCGCCGGCGCGGTCCATTTCTTCGCGCACAATGTTTTCTACTTTTTTAAGCACCTTTAGCCCCAGCGGCAGCCATTCATAGAGCCCGCTGGCTACTTTACGCACGAGCCCCGCGCGAATCATGAGTTTGGCCGAGAGCGTATCGGCATCTTTGGGTGCTTCTTTTAAGGTCGGAATATAGTATTGTGATAGTTTCATAGTTTAGTCCTTCTTCCAAGTTTGGATTTTATCAATTAAAAATTCTACCCATTGTTCTTGCGGAAGTTTGAACATGGTTTGTCCGTGCTCAAAGTAAAGCCCTTCTTTCACGCCGCCCGCAATACCAAAGTCGGCATCGCGCGCTTCGCCGGGCCCGTTGACTACGCAGCCCATGACGGCAATTTTAAGCCCGGTGGCTTTTTCGCGCAAGGCGCGGTTGTTATAAATTTTTTCTTCTAAGGTGTGCACCGTGCCCGTTACGTCTACTTGCGTGCGTCCGCACGTCGGGCAAGAGATTAAATTCGGCCCATACTCGCGCAGGCCAAGTGCTTTTAAAATTTCGTACGCGGTGCGTACTTGTAAGCGCGGGTCCTCGGTAAGCGAAACGCGAATCGTGGCCCCGATCCCGTTTTGCAAGAGCGTCCCTAACGCCACCGCACTTTTGACGGTACCGCTTAAAAAACTACCCGCTTCGGTCAGCCCGATATGCAGCGGGATGTCACTCTGCTTGGCAAAGAGTTCGTTGGCAAGTACGGTGCGGCGGAAATTGTCCGACTTTAACGACACGACCACGTTTTTGAAATTGAGCTGCTCTAAAATGTTGGCTTGTTCCAAGGCTTCGTTGACCATCACTTCGGCCCATTTTTCGTCGGAAAGTTCCATTTTGCCTTGCACGCTTTTTAGATACTTAACGCTTCCGGCATTGACCCCGATACGCAACGCCACGCCGTTATCTTGCGCGGCTTTTACGACAGCTTTGGTGTTCTCCACCGCGCCAATGTTGCCGGGGTTAATGCGTACTTTGTCTACGCCTTGTTTAATGGCCTCCAAGGCCAGTTTATAATCAAAATGGATGTCCGCTACGAGGGGGGTGTGAATGTGCTTTTTGATTTCCCCCAGGGCATGCGCTGCTTGCATATCGGGCACGGCTACGCGGTTAATTTCGCAGCCGGCTTCTTCCAGCGCGTTAATTTGGGCGGCAGTTTTTGCGGCGTCGCGCGTGTCGGTATTGCACATACTTTGCACGCGTACGGGGTGCCCGGTTCCTAACGTAAACGGGCCTACTTTGACTTCTCTACTTTTGTACATGTTGTTCCTCTTGGGTTGTTTCTACGGCAGCCGGTTTAGATTTAAAGAAAATACGTTTAATGTCCGAATACGACGCATAGACAACCAATAGCACTAAGATTCCCAGCCCTACATTGGCAGCACGAGTGAGCATTTTTTCCGTAGGTAATTTATGCGTAAGCCCTTCCCATAAATAAACAAGTGCATAGCCGCCGTCTAATATCGGGATGGGGAATAAGTTAAACATCCCGACTGCTACCGACAATAGCCCGATTAAAAACACAAAATTGACCCAGTTGCTATGTGCGGCTTGGTGAATGATGTTAACAATACCAATCGGCCCGGCCAGTTCCGGGGCTTTCTTTTGGGAAAAACTTTTACCGATAGATACTAGTGACAATTTCGTCCAATAATAGCATTGGTATATGCCTTCGCCAATGGCTTTCCACCACGCTACTTTTTCGTAGACGGGTAGCACTTGCACCCCTAAGGTTTGCGGGTGTGCCGGGTCAAAATCTACTTCTTTAACGGTGGCGGTGTGGGTTTGTGTACCGTGTGTATAGTCCAGCGTTAAATCCCCGGTGCGGGCTTGCAACGCGTCGGAAAGTTCCTTCCAGTTGGTTACAGGTTTCCCGTTCACGGCTGTAATAGTGTCGCCTTCTTTTAAATCCAGTTTTTCAGCCGGATATCCTTCGGCAATACTGCCTACCGTAGCGGGTAGTTTTTCAGGGTCTGTCTGTGGTACACCCTGCGTAAATACCAGTACACTAAAAATGATAGCTGCCAACACATAGTTAAACAATGCTCCGTTTACCACCATAAAAAATTTGGCATACCACGGTTTAGCGGCAAATTCATAGGGCTTGGGGGATTCTTTGGCATTTTCGGGGTGAAACATGGGGCCAGCCGGTTCCACAAATCCGCCAAACGGAATGGCGCGGATTTGGTAATCGGTATCGCCTTTTTTCTTGTGCCACAAGATTTTGCCAAACCCAAACGAAAATTCTTTCACGCGAATCCCCGTCAGGCGGCACGCCAGAAAGTGCCCAAACTCGTGGATAATGACAATGGGGCTTAATACTACTAATACGGCTAATACAGATAACAACATACACTCTCCTTATAAAACAGCGCCTTTATACGTACCTTCGTTTAAGATAGCGGTGGCTTGTTCGCGTGCCCACGTGTCGGCCTCTAAGGCCTGGTTAATGGTGGCTACGCCGCCTGTGGCGGGCACTTTGCGTAGCGTAGTATAGATAAGTTTAGAAATATCGGTAAATTTGATTTTCCCGTCTAAAAACGCTTGAACGGCAATTTCGTCCGCGGCACTGAGCACCGCAGGCGTAACGCCGCCCGCACGGGCGGCTGCCAGGGCTAAATCCAAACACACAAAGCGGTCTAAATCCGGCTTGAAAAACTCTAGTTTAGCCGTTTCAAATAGGTTTAATTTTTTAACCGGGCTCGGCGCGCGAAGCGGATATGTAATGGCATACTGAATCGGTACGCGCATATCGGGCTCGCCTAGTTGGGCCATAATGGCCCCATCGTTAAATTCTACTGCCGAATGAACAATAGATTGTGGATGAATGACAATCTGCACTTTTTCTTCGGGTAAGTTAAACAGGTTCATAATTTCAATGGCTTCAAAGCCCTTGTTCATTAAGGTAGACGAATCCACCGTAATTTTTTTACCCATTTTCCAGCGCGGATGATTTAACGCCTCGGCGGGGGTTACGTCCTCTAAAGACCCTTCGCGCTTGGCAAACGGCCCGCCGGACGCGGTTAAAAACACGCGAGAAATGACGGGAGCAATTTGGTTATAGGTATGTTCATCGGCCATGCCGCTTAAGCATTGGAAAATGGCGGAAGGTTCGCTGTCTACCGGAATGATAGCCGCTTGCCAGCGTTCACATTCTTGCATGAGTGTTTTACCCGCCATAACCATAGGTTCTTTGTTGGCAAGCGCAATGGTTTTCCCGGCCTTGATAGCGGCCACGAGCGGGCGAAAACCTACGGCCCCCACCACGCCGTTTACCACCAAATCGGCAGACGGCAACGCGGCCATAAACATCAAACTGTCAATTTCCGGCGGCAACAACTGCGTGCCTTCCGGTAGTTGGTCTTTGAGTTTTTCGTAAGAGGCCGGGTTGAGTACCGCCGCAAAACGCGGGCGAAACGTATGGATTTGTTTTAAAAATAAATCCGTATTGTTATTGGCAGATAATGCCAGTACTTGATAGGCAGGCCCCAGCCGTCCGATAACATCCAACGCCGACGTACCGATAGACCCGGTAGAACCTAAAATCACAATATTTTTCATATTTTCAATTTTAATGCGTAGATGCACACGTAATAAAATACGGGGGCCAGTAATAAATAAGAATCAAAACGGTCCAAAAACCCGCCGTGCCCGGGCAGCAAGTTGGATGAATCTTTCACGCCGGTAGAGCGTTTAATGACGGATTCGGCTAAGTCGGAGAGTTGCCCAATCACCGCTACCAATAGCCCCAACCATACGGAGGTTTGTAGGGTCATCCACGGTAAAAACAAATTGCGCATCACGACCGCGCCGCCTACGGCTAAGAGCGTTCCGCCAATGGCACCTTCCCACGTTTTCTTGGGGGAGACTTCTTTATTGAGTTTATGCCGTCCTAAAAACCGGCCGGAAAAATAGGCACCTGTGTCGCTAACCCATACGGTTACAATCATAAATAAGGTCAAGTATTCGCCGTAATTAGCAATATCGCGGATGTTAATTAAATGGGCCAAAGACCACGGGATTAAAAACACGCCCGTAAATGTATTGCACACGCGTTCCCAACTGCGTTTGGGGGTTAAAATTTCAAATACTAATATGCCGACGAGCACCGCACTAATGGCTAGCGGATAGAGGTTGTCGGGCAGCGTCAGCCCTTCCGGGTGGGAACGGCCCAACAGGGCTACTGCCCCCATGACGAACCCCCATAACATTAAAGAAACAGTATGTACGGGGCGTTTCCCGGCGGTAAGTACCAGGCTGTATTCATACAAGCACAGCAAAATCACACAGCCGACAAATGCCATATAGACAATGCCGCCAAAATGAATCGCGGCGATAATTAACGGAATGCCCACCAGGGCGGTTAAAATTCTAGGTAATAGCATATATAACATTATACTTTTTTATGGGTGGTATTTTCTGTATTTTTGCCGTTGTTGTTGGCAGTTCATTTTAAAAGGCTTGACGCGTTTTTTTTTTTTGGTAGATTTTAACGGTAAG
>CALAFB010000042.1 GCA_937891135.1 uncultured Elusimicrobium sp. | reverse complement strand
CTTTCCCTACACGACGCTCTTCCGATCTGGTCCAGCTCTCCGGCAACCATGCGCGGTTCTTCTTTCTTTTTGATTTCGCCGTAAAACCGTTTGTTTTCAGGGTCAAAATTAACCCATTCATCACGCACATAATTCCCTTCACGCACGCTTTGTGAGTATCCGAGCGAATATAAGGTTTGTGTGTCCAGCCAGGAGTAATTGATATCCCGCACTTTAAACACGGCATCAATGCCGCTGGCGGAGAAAGCGGTTGTTTGAATGAGGTAAGCGGTTTTTCCATGATATTCCGTTAATCCGCGCGTTTTAATATAGGCGGTTCCGGCTTTGATAAATGAATAATAGATGCCGTATTTTAGACTTTCGTTACTCCATGGAGCGTGGGTATTATCCGGGTGAATGGGCTCATACGCTAGCGGGTTTAACAAGCGCCCGGACGTGGGTAAAAGTTCTTCTTTTTTAAACACGGGTGTATCGGCGGGGGGAGTTTGTAAGGTTTGCTCCGCGCGTTGCTTAGCAATTAAAGCAGCGGCTTGTTCTGGGCCGAAAGAAGTGGGCGGATTTTTAGTTGTTTCTTCTACTGGTTTTACCGGGTTGTTTTGGGTTGCCGGTAAAAGGGTAGAAAGGGAATGTGCAGGTGCCTCAGGCGGTTGCGCAACGGGCGGTGCGTCCAAATCGGTTGATTTTTCAGCAGGTTGCTGCTCGGGGGTAGCGGGGGGGATATCCGACGTGGAATAAGGGCTACATTTACAATAGCACCCGGCCAAGAACCCGGCTGCCAGCAAACATAAAATTAGTTTTTGCATATACTGTCCTTTACAATAAATTTAGCTGCATTTAATAAATTGGTAGCTATTTTATCGGGATGTAAATGGGGGTATTTTTTCAGGTGTTGCCGTCCGTTGGCAGTAGTTACTAAGACGGTTTTACAGCCCAAGGCACACCCAAATTCCACATCGGCCTTTTTATCCCCAATCATATAAGAGGCGGTTGGGTCAATGTGATATTTTTGGATAAGCCTTAGCCCCATTTCAGGTTGCGGTTTGCGGCACGCACAATGTGCGTCCGGTGCGTGCGGGCAAAATACAATTTCTTCAATTTTAGCAGGCCGTAACAAATGGATTAAATGCGCGTGTACGGCGTTTACTTCTTTTTCGGTAAAATACCCGCGCCCAATGCCCGATTGGTTAGACACAATAAATAAGTAAAACCCGCTTTTTGTAAGTAACTCCAGCGCGGGTTTCGTGCTTTTGTACAGCAAAACTTGTTTGGGGTCGGACAGGTACACGCCGGGCTTTTCGTAGATTAGCGTACCGTCCCGGTCCAAAAAAACGGCTTTGATCATACGCGTTCCTCCGGGTGAGTTTCTAAATAGGCGTTTCCTTCGGCTTCGCGTTTCCAGCGGTTGTGGGCCCACAGCCAAGAAGATGGATTTTCACGCAAACATTCCTCGTAAAATGCAGCTAGTTTTTTGGTAAACTGGCGGGTGGTTTCGGGGGTGTATTCGGCGGGGGGAGTCAAGGGGTCCAATACTTCACAGACGATAAGCCCGTCTTTTTCGCGCCGTACTTTTACCGGGAATACCGGCACTTGCATTTTGATGGCCAACAAAGCCGTAATAGGGGAGAACGCCGCCGTGCGCCCCATAAATGAAATCCATACTTCGCTGGACCCGGCGTTTTGGTCAATTAAAATCCCTAATAGTTTTTTCTTTTTAAGCCAGCGCATACAGGCAAAAAACGGTTTGTCTTCGTAGTTGCTGTAAAACGTGCGGCCGGTAAAAATATTACGCAAGCGGTTGGTTTCTTCGTCAATATACGGGTTGTCTACGCGCTGGGCCAGCACGGCTTTGTCTATGCCGCCCACCGCCCCGGCCAGGCCAAAGGCTTCCCAATTGGTAAAGTGTCCAATATGAATAATCCCGCCGGTCTTACCTTGCGCGTTGAGCATTTTTTCCATACCTAGTACTTTCACGTGTTTTTTAAATTGTTCACGGCTCATGTGCGTAAGTTGGATAAATTCCGCCAAAATACCGCCCATATTTTTCCAAGATTCCACGGCAATTTGGTGTACTTCTTGGGCAGATTTATCCGGGAACGCGCGGGAAATATCGTACTGCATACGTTTAAACCGTTTAGGCAGAAACACGCGGGTTGCTCCCGTCAAGGTGCGGCTTAACCAAATAGAAAATTTGTACGGCAGCAGCGCAAACAGCATACAAAACGCCTTAAGCGCGAGGTATTGAACATAATGAAAAGGTGTTTTTTGGAAACGAGTATCAGACATACTTTATTGTACCTTTTTTGACGTCGTTTTTGTCAGTTGTTTTTTAAAGGCTTGACGCGTTTTTTTTTTTTGGTAGATTTTGATGATAGAGGCCGTATAA
>CALAFB010000041.1 GCA_937891135.1 uncultured Elusimicrobium sp. | reverse complement strand
TCATGCCCAAAAGGCGTTTAGCATCCTTTCCGGGGATAGGCAAATCGTGCGCCATTTCCTTAATGCGGCTCTTTTCAAACGCGGCATTATGGGCGATAATCGTGCCCGCCTTGCCGATATATTCCAAAAGCGCTTTCACGCACCCATAGCGCGGGTCTTCTTTGCCGGTAGAAAGATACTCGTAGTGCTCAAACTTTCCATTTGGCTCGCGTTGCACGTGGAGCGAAAATTGGAACGGGATTTGTTGATAAGGCCGCGAATATTTCCATAAGGGAACAACAGGTTGCGTCGTCTCAAAATCCAAATAATAAAGCGGGTACTCAAGCTTATTAAGCCACGCGGCCACTGCCGCCTTGTCAATATAGGGCTTGCCTGTGCGTAACACCTCTACCCAACGGTTGTATTTGTCGTTATCAAAACTGTTCGGCGGCAAATCGGCTATGCGCAATATACCTTGCGCCATATATTCCCGCGTCCGGTTACTGCGCAAAAGGTCAAACACGGAGTCCTCGGGCAACTCTTTCCAGCAATAGTCGTGGCACTCACAATCAGCACACCCGCTTTTATCCAGTTCGACCGTTGGTTCGGGCCCCGCTAGTATTTTCTTAATATCCTCTAAATTTTCCTCAATATCCTCATCTGAAAATAGTTCGCTATCCATGAGCGTTAAAAGGAAAAGTTGTTGCAGGTCCGGCTCGTCCGTTTCCATAAAATAGTCACTATTTATGTGCATTAAATAACAATGCTCCGGCGTAACCCCACAATGCGTAAGCACATACCGTTGAATGGAAATATCGTCCACATATATTTTGTCAATCGTGCGCCCGCTACTTTTTACTTCCACTAAATTCCACCCAGTGGGCGTTTTTTCTAAAATATCAACAAATACTAAAATACCGTTATAGGCAAATGCGGCCTCGTAGATAGCCGGAACGCCTTGCGCCATGAGTTCCTGTGTGCGTTTAATGGCCTCTTGCGGTTTTTGGTAGCCGTCTTTAACCAATACCCCGCCCGGAAAGCGTTTCCAAGCGAGTTCACCGACAAAATGACCACGGTCAAATATTTTTTGCAAAGCGGGGCCTGGCGGCGTAAGCACTTCTTTTTTATTACGGTACAGCCACAAGCGTTTGGGGCAACTGCGGTATTTTGTGTATTGTGATTTGGATAAATTCATAAACACCTCTTAAACCTATGATAGCACATCAAAACCCCCAAAACATAATGTTAAGGAGTTTGCCGTCTTTGTCGTATAAATCGCAACTGTAAGCAATATCCCGTTTACTCCATTCTCTCCAGTTTCCTTCTTCATCCTGTACAAAGAAATTCAATTCTCCTTTATCATCTTTTGCTTTGCGGAATTTGAAGTATCCCTTGTCTGTGTCAACAGTTCTCCCCCAAACGACTTTTTCCCAAGGAATGCCGTGTTTAATCATACCATCCGGCCCTCCATGCGCATGCATAAGGTCCAAAAAACGCTGCATATTCCCTCTAATAGATTCAAATTTCATACTCATCATCCTCCTCTGTGTTGTAATCAGAAGCATTGCTTACCAAATTGCCTTTTTTATCATACAAATTCCACCAAGTTACCACACTTTTTACGGACATAATGTGTTTTACGCGAAATTCGGTTACCTCTATTTTATCTTCCCCCACTTGCTTCACAGTATACTTTTTATTGATGGCCTCATCTTTGGCATATTTTACATTTTCCCAATCTATGGGATGTTTAAGTACAAACGGTTTTTTGTCCTCCTCGTCCCACTTGGCTTCTAACTTTTTGTGATGTTCACGCCAGAGCATATCTTCCACAAAAAACGCTTCACAACGAGGCAAGTAATCCTCGTCCAAATGGTGATTTAATGCGCACTTTTTAAGATCATTCCAATAGTCATCCTCGGTATATCCCCTGTAGCCAATCCAGGATATTTCCGGTTCCTCGTCATAATAAAAGCGGTTCTCCGCACGGTTCCAATGGCGGTAATCATAAATAGAAATTTCAAAAAAAACGCCCAAAATCGTTACGTCTATACTGGGCCCAGCATGGTCCGTATGGCGAGACCATTCACACTCTATTTCAAAGGCGTCACACCCAAAATACGCAATTTGCATATCCAGGGCCTTATATTTCATACCCAAGAAATTGTGGATAACCTTGCTCCAATTGATTTTTTCTATATATTTCCAAAACATAACTACTCCTAGCCCCGGCCACCGTGATGACCGGGGCATCTACTTTACCCTCTACGATAGAGTGGCCCACCGCAAGACGGGCATTTCATCCCGGCAGGCGGAAATGTAAACGTAAACATCTGACGACATTTGCTACATTCGTATTTTTGTTCAGCCATAGTTGTTCTCCTATCTAGTTTTTACTACACCTATAGGATAATAAACCCGCGCGACAACACTATGTCGCAACATAAAATTTTGCTGTTATTTTTTTACACTTGACATTTTTTCTTTTAATATCTATACTATTTGTATAGTATAAGTGTCGTGTTTTTGCATTTTAGGATAAGTATATGTATAGAAGAAAAAGTTTAATCTTAAAAATCTATAAGAAAGTACAACGCTCCAAAGATAATGCGTTTGTACTGGCTGACTTTTATACTTATTGCAAGGATAACGACCAAATTTTACGTGCTTTGCGCCGTTTAGTAGCCGACAAAGTGCTTATCCGCATTGGTAAAGGGGCATATGCTAAAGCCAAATTATCCACGCTTACCAACGATTATGTAGTTAGTGGCGGTATTATCCAAGCGGGAAGACAGGCATTGCAGAAATTAGGCGTTAAAATCTTCCCTACACAGGCCGAAAAAGATTATAATAACGGTATTAGTACGCAAGTCCCCACAGGGCGTGTTGTGGGGGTAAATAAGCGCGTTAGCCGTACTATCAGTTTTAGAGGTACCAAACTTACTTATGAACGAATTTAAACCCTTATCAGCCGAAGTATTACAGGAATTGGCCGAAGAACTATCCATCAATCCTTCCTTCTTGGAGAAAGATTGGTATGCCACGCAAGCATTACGGCTATTACAAGGGTTAAATACTTCGGCTTTTACGTGTGTATTTTCGGGCGGTACGTGTTTATCAAAGGCGTATGGGCTGCTTAAACGGTTTTCGGAAGATTTAGATTTTAGGGTTCAAGGTACTGAAATTGAATCCCGCTCTGCAAGACGTGAATATGTGGCTCAAATAATAGATACGCTTACAAAAAGCCAACTGTTTAAAGATATTACCGTAAAGAAGGAAGACCAGAGCCACCGCGCTATTTTAACCCTCACTTATCCGCACGCATTTGAACAATCCCAATCTTTACGCCCTCATATCAAAGTAGAACTGATTTTTAGCCCTGTAACCCTAGAAACTCAGATTAAGCCCGTGCAGAGTTTAGCAGACCAGTTTTTACACAATGCTGATGGGGTTTTTGATGTAATTTGTATTAGTCCGATTGAAACAGCGGCTGAAAAGTTAAGTGCTTTGTTATGGCGCACCCTATACCAAAAGCAACATTTTGACCCTACACTACTGCGCCACTTATACGATTTGGCTTCTTTGCAAGAACTGCTAATTGCCCATCAACCCCAGTTCAAGGATTTATTACAAAAAATCTATCAGGCTGATCAGGCCAAATGGCAAAACCAATATCGTTTTGAAACTTTACCCAAAGCCATACAACAGCTACACCAAACATTGCTATCAGAACCAAAGTATAAAAAGGCATACCAGTCTTTTGTACAGAACATGTGCTATGATGCTAGTACTCTACCGTTTGAGGATGCCTTGGATAGCTTAAAAAATATTTTGTAACAGTAATTCCCTTAAAAACAAATAAATTCCCTGCTTGTTCTCTGTTCCGGATTGTAGGGAATTGGATGAATTTGTATTGGGTGTTAATACAGAAAA
>CALAFB010000040.1 GCA_937891135.1 uncultured Elusimicrobium sp. | reverse complement strand
TCAAAATCTACCAAAAAAAAAAAACGCGTCAAGCCCTTAAAAATGAACAGCCAACCACAACAGCAAAAAAGACACAATCACATAATCCCACACATAGAAATATGACCGTCCAAAACGCATTTTAGTATAATAAAGTATTCCTACTATCTAAGGAGCCGTTATGAAACAAGGGGTTTGGCCGTTTATCAAACAACACCGCGTAGAATGTATTTGTTTTGCCGTTTTTATCATACTGGCCGTCATCGGGTTTTGCGTGCACGAACCGTCTTACGACGAGGCACAAGCCTGGATGATTGCCAAAACTGCCACGTGGAAAGACTTATTTTTCCTCATTCCGTTTTATGAAGGACACCCGCCCTTTTGGCATTTACTCTTAGCCGGGCCGGCCCGGTTGGGGGCTTCGTTACCTGTAACCGCCGGGATATTGGGGCTGATCCTTATGCTGGCCAACGGGTATCTCCTCTTTTTCAAAGCCCCGTTTCCGCGGTGGGTACGGTGTTTGCTGCCGTTTAATTTCTTCCTATTTTTTCAATACGGCATTATTGTGCGCCCGTATGGGCTGATGTGTTTACTTATCCTGTTGTTAGCGATGTATTTCCCGCAGAAAGACAAACGCCCCGGCTTATTTGTCGGCCTATTAGCCGCGTTGTGTGCGTGCCATTTATTTGGCATGGCGATTGCCGGCGGCATTACGCTGGCCTGGCTATGGGAAATGAAAGACCACCGCCCGTGGAAAACTTACCTGCCCGCCCTACGCAAAGACAAACGCTTTCATTGGCTACTGGGGCTTTTGGGGTGGACCCTACTTATTCTGGCGTGTATTGCCATTCCGCGCGCAGGGATGCACCTGCGCTCCGCGGCGCCGCCTTTGTCAATCGTCCGGCAAGCCATTTACGTGTTACTGGCAATGCCGGCCGAAGCGGTACTGACCAATATAGATGATTCCTTCCAAACTACCCGCCGGCTTATTCCGTGGCTACCGCTACTTAGCACAGCGGCCGTAGGGCTTGTACTATGGGGGGCCGCGCTGTTCTGTTTTCCCCGTAAAAACTGGCGTTACTTGGTATTTCCATACTTATGTATGAGTATTATTATGCTAAGGTATTCCAGCTGCCACCATGTAGGTATGGTGCTGATTCTTTTTATAGGGTATGCGTGGATCAACCTGGCCCAAACACCGTTAGACACATCCCGCTGGCCCCAAGGCGGCAAACGGTTGGCCAAAGCCGGGCTGTTACTGATGTTGTTATTGCCGGCGGGGTGGAATTTCCACAGCCTATATTGGGATTATAAATTAGTGCTTTACCCCGGCAAAGAAATGGTGGAATTTCTTAAAAAATATAATTTAACAGACCAAACCATTTTTGTGGCTTGGGTCATGAAACCGACGGACAAGCCGGATAATTACTCCTTTAATACCAACGCGCAGCCCGCCGGAACGCTGCTGGGGGTGTATTTGGACCATAACATTTTTGCCAACTTTCACGACGGACAAAAAAAATCTTATATTGATAATTTCTGCCCGTCCTACGAAGAAATGCTCAAAGTACTCAACCATTGGCGCGAAGATTTGCCCGTACCTACTGTACTTATCAACCGGGTACCGATGGACATTTTATATAAGAACCCGGATATCCTTAATTACTACCGCCTGGGGTTTACCCAAAATGAATACCAATTGTGGAAATTCAACCCGCCAAAACCCAACCCGCAATTTATCTTTTTATTCTACACGTTGTGGGATAAATACCAAGACCAGCTGTTAGAAGGGGTTCCTCCGGAGCAACGCTTGGAAATTCTAAAGCAACACGAACAATATACCCTTACGAATATGGTAGAATAACGCTATGAAAAAAAATGTAATCATCATCGGGGCAGGCCCCGCCGGTTTAACCGCCGCGTATGAACTTTCAAAATATCCGCAGTTTGCGGTCACCGTGCTGGAAGCGTCCGGCGTGGCGGGCGGCATTTCCCGCACGGTAGAAACCAACCACAACCGTATGGACCTGGGCGGGCACCGCTTTTTCTCTAAAGATAAACGCGTGATGGATTGGTGGTTCCACCTGTTTGCCCCGCAAGGGAAACCTTCCTTAGATGATGTACTCTTAGGGCGCAAATCCCCGCTGGTTCCCGGCGGGCCGGACCCTAAAACACAGGATGACGTTTTTTTAATTCGCAAACGCATTTCCCGCATTTATTATAAGCATACGTTTTTTGATTATCCGCTTTCACTATCGGCCAAAACACTCTATAACTTGGGCTTTTTCACGCTTACGCAAGCCGGGTTTTCGTACCTGGGGGCCAAACTGCACAAACGGCCCGAAACGTCCTTGGAAAATTTTTACATCAACCGTTTTGGTAAAAAACTCTACCATATGTTTTTTGAAGGATATACCGAAAAACTCTGGGGCCGCCACCCGAAAGATATTTCGGCCGATTGGGGCGCACAGCGTGTAAAGGGGCTGTCCGTTACTGCTGTACTCAAGGACTTGGCACAACGCGTCTTACATACAAAACCCCGTAAAAAAGAAACGTCTTTAATTGAAGAATTTTATTATCCCAAATACGGCCCGGGCCAATTATGGACGGCCGTCGCCCGCAAAATTGAGGAGCAGGGCGGCACCGTGCACTATAATTGCCCGGTAACCGGGTTTGTGCGCAACGGGGACCGCATTACCGCCGTAACTACAAAAGACGGGCAACAATTCCCGGCGGATATTGTGATTTCTTCTATGCCGCTTAAAGATTTAATAAGCGGCCTGCCGGACGTTCCCCCCACTATAGAGCAAATTGCCCACGGCTTGCCGTACCGGGATTTTGTAACCGTCGGGCTGCTGGTAGACAAACTGGCGTTGCCCAACAACACCCAAATCCCTACGTTTCAAAATAATATCCCGGATTGTTGGATTTACGTGCAAGACGAAGGCGTTAAAATGGGGCGTATCCAAATTTTTAATAACTGGTCCCCGTATATGGTGCAAGATGTGCAACATACGGTGTTTGTGGGGCTGGAGTATTTCTGCCGCGAAGGCGACAATTTTTGGAACTTAACGGACGAAGCAGCCACCGCGCTGGCCGTGAAAGAACTCAAACAAATTGGTATGATTACGGACGAAACGAAGGTGCTTATGTCGCACCGGGAGCGCGTCCAAAAAGCCTACCCGGCGTATTTTGACACATACCAAGATATCGGCGGGCTTATTCAATACTTAAACCAGGTGGAAAACCTCTACTGCGTGGGCCGCAACGGGCAGCACCGCTACAACAATATGGACCATTCCATGGTAACGGCGTTTGAAGCGGTCAACGCCATTTTGTACCACCCGGCCGACAAGAGTGCCATTTGGAACGTGAACACCGAACAAGAATATCACGAAGGGAAATAACCCGCCCCAACTTATTTTGTTGCAGGCGGGTTACGTTGCGTAGATTTAGTTACTAAAGGGCATCGCACATATCGGCTACATCGTCGCTCAACATATCCTGGTAGTAATCACATACCATGCGCTTAACGGTATCTGTATTTCCACTTATGTTCGTAACCAACCAATCTTCTCCTTGGTATTTGTCTAATGAAACACTTAACTGATCTAACCGTTCGTCCATATTGTGAAAAAAAATGGAAAACTTGGCAGGATTTCCCTTTCTGGCCGAAAAAGCATAAGGAGTCCAATATCCTTTGTCTGTATAACATCTTTCATGTTTCTCCTCTATGCACGAAAATTCGACATCAAATTCTGCATTTGCACCTTCACCATAAAAACGCCAAGAGTCTTCGACAACCGTAGGGACTCCATGTTCTAACTCATACCTATCCATGGCACTCATCAGTATTTTAGCCGTTGTAAACACTTCGGCCAACCGCGCTTTTTTGACGGCCTTTTGGTATTGTGGCAACGCCACCGCCGCCAAGATACCAATGATAAGAACTACTACTAGTAGTTCAATGAGGGTAAACCCTTTGTTAAATAAAGAGGTCATTCCCGATGTTGCCATTTGCCCGGTGT
>CALAFB010000039.1 GCA_937891135.1 uncultured Elusimicrobium sp. | reverse complement strand
CTTTGCCAGTCCTTCCTCGGTCAATACCACTATCACAATATCCCCGTCTATGAACATTGAACCCAATGCCGGATAAACTTTGGCATTTCTTAAAAATTCTCTGCCCTTCTCCGACAAATCTCTTACACTCGCGTTATCGTAAAAAATATCTTCCGGATAATAAAAGTTATATACAATCCTTGACATATACTGCGGCGTAAACGATGTCGTTAATAAATCTAAACTTGTTTCTTCGCCCTTTACCTCCCGATAAAAATTCTTTCTTAATGACAAACTGCCGACTTGCAACAGCCGATATTTCTGCCCAGCCCTAAACTCAGGCATCTGCTCTAATCTGCCGACAATCCGCTCATGCGCTTTCATCTCGGCGTCAAATCCTAACTTCCATACCTTTTGGGCATAGACATCCCTTACCACTGACATAAACACCGCAATCATCGCTAAGCCTAATACATATTTTTTCCACTTCTTCGGATAATAGCTCAGCAACAACGCCAAACCAAACGCATACACATACGCTAAACCGTAAAAATCAAGCCGCGGCACATAGGCAAAATTCTCCATCTCCGCTAAAACCTGTCCGCGCTCATCCGCCATAAAAAAGGCTAATTTTGAGGCAAATAACATCCCCAATACTAAAATCACACAGGGAATTATCTTCTTTATACCGCCTTTATACACACCGCAACATATACCGCATACGCCTATTGCTAACAGCAAATATTTGTATTTCGGCTCCATAAACGGTGTCGGCACCACAAACTGAGCGAACATCACGGTGATTGTTTCCATTAACTTGTGCGGCCAATAACTCAAACCGATGGTCTTGGTGTTATAGTCAGAACTTAACGGCAAAACCAATAATGTCAGTTTGAATAAGATTAAAGCAATAACCATATCCGCTACCGCCGGTAACTTTGCCTTTAACACCTTGATGAAACTCTTGGTCTTTAAATATTCGGCAATCACGCCGCCTAACCAACATACCGCCAATAAATTGATTACCGCCGCATACGATGCAAAAGCAAAATAAAATAAAGCCACGGCAACAATGTGCCATACTTTCTTTTTGGCGGCTTTATCAATGCACGCATTCGCTTTTTTCAAATCCTCTTTCAAGGTTTTTGCTTTGGTAGCAGCAGCCGTTTTTACGGCTTTGGTGGCCACACGGACTTTTTTGGTAAGCCCTTTGTTGGCGGAAGTTCTTTTTTCAGCTTGGCGCTGAGCTTTGAGGGCGCTGGTGTGGCGGCCCGTTTTTAATTTTGCCATGTTTTAATATACCTCTGTTTAAAAATCGGTTGTATATATTATACTTTTTGTGTGTAAAGGGGTCAAGTCATTTGCTCCAATTCGCGCGCGTTGTTGGCCAGTGCCGTTTGGCAGAGCACCGGAAAAAGCCCGCAGTAGGCTGATTTTTGAAATCCCAAGCATCGGCCTTACAAAAGAGAAGAGTATGCGGCACTTATTATATAATGAGTATATGGACTGCCGTATTGAAATTTTACCCAACTCTCCCGGCGTTTATATCATGCGCGATAAATCCGGCACGATTATTTATATCGGCAAAGCAAAAAATTTGTCCGATAGGGTCAAACAATATTTCCAAGAATCCAACTTATATTCGCGCGGGTGGAAACTGCCCAGTTTGTTGCCGCTTATCGCCAAGATTGATTATGTTACTTGTGCCAGCGAGCGCGACGCGCTTGTGTTGGAAGAAAAACTCATTAAACAATACCAGCCGTTTTTTAATTCCCTGGGCAAAGACGGCAAAACGTACCCGTATTTAAAATTGACGTTGGCGGAAGATTTCCCGCGTTTGCAGTTGACGCGCCGCGTGGTGCGGGGGGATAAAAATGCCTATTATGGGCCGTATCCTAAATCCAGTATGATTAAAAGTTTACTACGCTTTTTGTGGAAAAGCGGGTATGCGCCTTTGCGGCCGTGTAAGTGGAATTTTTCGCGCGAAAAAAAACTGGCAGATACTAAAATTAACACGTGCATTTATTATCACACGGGCCAATGCCCGGCCCCGTGCGCGGGAAAAATTTCATACGAAGATTACCGGAAAAATGCCGGGCGTATGGCGGCGTTTTTAGACGGAAATTTTGGTAATTTGGCCGAAACCTTAACGCAACTGATGCACGCCCATTCGGACAAACTGGAATATGAACAAGCCGCTGTGTACCGCAACTTTTTGCACGCGCTGGAACATATGAAAGAGCGCGTACTTGTCGGCCGGTTTAAGGACGAAAAAATTACCACCGCGATGCAAAATACGGACAAACTAAAACGCCTGGCCGAAGTAATCGGGCTTAAAAAATTGCCCGCACATATTGAGGCGTTTGATAACTCCCACCTGTTCGGGCGCGAAGCTGTGGGCTGTATGGTGTGCTTTGTAAACGGCGAAAAAAACCACGAACATTACCGCCGCTTTAAAATCAAAACCAAAATGCCGGATAAAGGCGGCAGCGATTTTGCCATGATGGAAGAAAGCGTGTACCGCCGCCTGCGCCAACTAAAGCGCAACCCGTCCCAAATCCCTGATTTAATTTTGTTAGACGGCGGTAAGAGCCAAATTCACGCGGCGTTCAACGCGTTTGAACGGGCAGATATGTTTATCCCGTTTATTGCGCTGGCCGAAACGCACGAAGGAATTTATCTGCCCGGGGCTGATGAAAGCATCAAACTGCCCCTGGGAGACCCGGCGTTAAATTTGCTCATGGAAATCCGTGATGAGGTCCACCGTTTTGCGGTAACCTATCATAGAAAACTGCGCGGCAAGGCAACCCTGCACGGCACTAGTTTACCAACAAACAGAAAAGATTAAATTTCCTGCGCTGCTTTTTCTAAAACAGTATATTTTAGGGCAACAAATAATACCGCCCCGATGTCATGGACGCATCTTGCGTACCTAGTCGTTCGCAAGCGGCTCTTATTTTCGCAATTTTTTGTTCATCGGAAATACTACTGCTAATCACACACCAATGTTTGCCTAAATATTCCGCTATTGCACTTTCTGTAACGATATGCGGATGAAATTCAAACACAGGATATCCGTCTTTTTGGGGCATTGCAAAACACGTTCCGTTTTGCCGACAAGAAAAAGTAAAATATTTGGATTGCGTGGAAGGGTTAGATGAATAGACAGGTAAATCCGCAAGAGAAGCCGTATATTCCCCGTGCTCATAGGCATAGGCTTCTTGTGCATCTACAATTGATTTTAACGTGGTGATTGCCTCCAAACAATGTGTTTTAAAGATGGATTTTTGGTACTGCGGCAGGGCCACCGCTGCTAAAATACCAATTATTAAGATAACTACTAACAACTCAATGAGTGTAAACCCCTTGCCTTTAATGAGCCCAAAACGGCCCTCTACAACATTTTTATTCATTAGGCACTCCCCCCATTTATATAGGTCTTACCGTTAAAATCTACCAAAAAAAAACAATGCAAGCCTTTTAAAACAACTCGCCCAACAAACAGCAAAAAAACACGGCTTGAAGCCGTGTTCAAAAAAGGCCCCCCGCCGCTACTTTTCGCTGGGTTTGAAATGCGTGTAAAATTTGCGGCAGAATTGGGTTTTAACACCCAATTTTTTTAAATCTTCTTGCAGGGCGCGGTCGTCCGTTACGGCAAGTACGCGCCGGTTGGTTTGCACCAAATAACCGGCACGTTCATAAATCATTTCGTCGGCCGATAAACTTTCCGAAAACGAAATATGTACGCCCCCGCGCTGCAAAGGCCCTACGGGGCGGAAGGTGCCGTCCAAAATGACTTCGTAGGTGTGCATTTCGTAACGCGGGTCTACAGACATTTCGGCTAAAAAATCTAAAAAATCAGCCAGTACGTCTTCCTCGGGGCGGGCAAATTCGTATAAAAAACTGCGTACCAGGTTCAGGCCGTCAATCAAATAAATCGTGGGTTTGGTGGTAATATACATAGTTGTTTGTTATTTACAAAATAAATGATACAATATAATGCTAAGTTTTGTAAGTTATTTGACAATTTCTGTATTTCGGGGGTGTACTAGATTTGACGGGTATCTGTTGCCTTTCGGGAGCAAGTGCTGGTTGGCTAGGCCAGCTAAAATAGAGCCAAAAAAATAACTAACGACAATCAAGTCGCTTGGGCTAACGCTTAGCCCACTGCCGCTTTCCTGGGTTCCGTGCGGGGAAGAACGGCGGTCAAACACACGGGATGCTACGGCAGCAGCGCGGTTCGTCTGCGCCGGGTAAGCCAAACGGACCAAACTGTAAACGTGCCGCCTTGCGCTTAGTTTACAGTAATTAGCAAGGCTAAACTTGTAGGACCTGCTAGGAAAAGATGTTCGGACGGGGGTGCGAATCCCCCCACCTCCACTTTTTTTGTGGGCATAAAAAAAGGAACCAAAAGACGGCCGATACGGAGCAGCAAAAACCCGGGTGGCTTCCTAACGGCAACGTACAGAAATTGTGCAGATTTACCGATTTATAAGGAGGAACTATGTCAGCAATTAAATTTGGTACCGACGGTTGGCGCGGTATTATTGCGTGGGATTTTACGTTTGAAAACGTACATTTGTTGGCGCAGGCCATGGCGGATTATATTAACTCCAACGCCCCTGTTTTGGAAAACGGGAAAATGCCGAAAATTTTTGTAGGATATGACGGGCGGTTTATGTCGGACCGGTTTGCCGCCGATATTGCGGCTATTTTCCGCTCTAATAAAATAGATACCATTTTGGCTAATAAACCGGTTTCTACGCCGGTAGCTGCTATTTTAAGTGTCAGTAAATGCTGGTTGTCCGTCATGGTAACGGCCAGCCACAATCCGGCCCATTTTAATGGGATTAAAATTAAACTGGCCGGACGTTCGGCCCCGTTACGCGTCACCAAAGATATAGAAGCCCTATTAGGGGAAAATTCCGTCCTCAAATTATACGGACAAAAAGCCGAAACGCAGGATTTAACGGACATCTATTTTAAATATTTAGCGGCCCGTACCAATACCAAAAAGCTCAAAACCTTTAAAGGAAAAGTAGCCGTGGATTATATGCACGGGGCTGCTGCCGGGTATTTGGAAAAATTCCTGCCTGCTAAACAAGTGATTGCCTTGCACAATACGCACAGCCCGGTGTTTGGCAACGTGCAGCCGGAACCGGTAGAGAAAAATTTAGCCGAACTAAAAAAAACCGTCATAGAAAAAAAGGCCGCGTTAGGGATTGCTTTTGACGGCGACGGGGACCGCGTTTCCCTGATAGATGAAAAAGGAAATTATTTGACCCCGTGTCTGATAGCGGCCGTATTGTGTGAGTACTTTATTAAACATAAAAAATTAAAAGGTAATATCGTGCAAACTGTTTCTATGGGCTATTTATTAAAACGGATTGCCCGCGCGCATGAAATGAAGTTTGAAGAAGTTTGCGTGGGTTTTAAAAACATAGCCGAGCGTATGAACTTGGAAGATGTGGCCTTTGGCGTAGAAGAAGCCGGCGGATTTGCCTGGAAAGGGGGACTGCCGGACCGGGATGGCCTGGCTGTAGCCTTGGCCTTTTTAAGCATTATGGCAGATACCGGTAAAAAAGCCGGCGAATTGTGCGCCGATATCTTAAATACATACGGAGCATCTGTTTACATCCGCCAGGATTTTGCGCTTACTAAACCCGTGGAAAAAACGGCTTGGGCGGAAAAACTCCGCAAAAAAATGCCGAAAAAAATTGGTACACATAAAGTAGTGGAACTCAATACGTTAGACGGGTTAAAAGTGATTTTAGATAATGACGATTGGCTGCTGATCCGTCCGTCCGGTACGGAGCCGCTCTTGCGTATCTACGGAGAAACAGCCACTAAAAAAGAAACCTTGGCCCTGTTAGACATCGGGGCAAAATTAGCCGGAGTGAAATAATATGGTAAAAATTGCGTTAGTAGATGATTCTGTCATTTTGCGTAGTGCTCTTAAAAATGTGTTGGAAGAAGCTGGTTTTCAGGTAGTGTTGGAAGCTTCTAACTCGGCCGAATTATTTGGCCTACTTAAAAAAAGCCAGGCCGAACTTATTTTGCTGGATGTGTTCTTCCCGACGGAAAACGGGCTGGATATGCTGGCCAAATTAAAACGCTTGAGCCCCGGTGTAAAAGTGCTTTTAGTAACCGGGATGCGCCAGGAAACCATTTTGGCGGAAGCCCAGCGTTTGGGAGCGGACGGCGTTTTATATAAGCCGTTTGATACGGATGATTTGCTTTCCGCCATTGAACACTTGAAATAACAGACACGGTTTTTTGTGAAGCAGCCCGCTTTTTGGCGGGCTGTTTCGTTTCACTATAAATTGGGAGTAACTTCTGGTTCGGGTGGGGGTGCACTTTCTGTATGCGGCGGAAAGAGTTCATCCGCCATTTGCTCGGCGTGTTCGCGCGCTTCATTATAATTTTGGGCGGCTTGGATAAACTGGGCCGTAGGGCGGTTGGTTTCCACATTTTTGGCCATTTCTAACTCTAAAATGGCTTTTTTTAACTGAAAATCTTCTAACGCAAGCCACAATTTAATGTGGTTTACCAAGCGGTCTTTTTCTTCATTCACTACCACCGGGCAAGACGCTAACGCCTGGCTTAAAATGGAGAGTTCCCGCTCGGCACTTTCCTGGTCGGTATGGGCCAAAATGGGGTTTTGGGTATTTAGTTCCGGCACGGAAATAGCCGACGAGCGCACGGTGCCGTGCTCCGGCAGGTAAATGTTGCCGATAATCATTCCGCCCACAAACAGTAGTATCATTGTAAATGCGTAAAGGATGTATTTCATTAGGTTTATTATAGCAAAAACATATCCAATTTGATAGAATAAACATACAATTTCATCCTGTTTTTGGAACTGTATAGTCGGTATACAGACTGCTGTGCAAACAGCCTTTCTCAACTCCAAAAATGGCCGATTAGGTACAAGATAACGGCGTCGAAACCCGAGGTCTTGTGCTGAGTGTTTGTTACGTAAGTAACATCCCGCGGCTATTATGGTTTAAAGTGTTGAGAAAGTTGGACTGTAAGAGCCGTTTGTGTTGGGTTTCATAAGCAGGGGAATTGAAATTAAATAGTAGAGAGGTTCACTTATGAAAACTAACCCAAACACCCGGCGGGGTTTTACGCAAATAGGAAATGATAACGTCGTTCATAAAAATTGTCATCCTGGACTTGTTTCAGGATCTCATCTGCTTTTAAAGACGAAATTCCCGGGCAAGGAGCATCCTGTCGTTATAAAAAATGGAGTCATCCTGAATTTAATTCAGGATCTTCAACGCTTGTTGTTGCCGTTGCGTAACAGTCTGCGTGGAAGATCCCGTATCCAGTACGGGATGATACCTAATTGGATAACAACCCGCGGCTTTACCCTCATAGAACTGCTTGTCGTCGTGCTCATCATAGGCATATTGGCCGCTGTAGCGTTGCCGCAATACCAAAAAGCCGTACTCAAAAGTCGGGTTGCCGGGTATGAAGCTGGTATCAAGAGCATTTATCCAGTCTATCAGGCCTGTGTGTTACAAAAAGGAAGTGCTTGCACGTTGGCGGAATTAGATATTGATATGCCGCCGTGCGAACCGTGGCCAGGAGCTAGCCAATGTCATTATAAAATTGGTTATTTTTCCGTCAGTAATGCTATTTATGTCGAATTTGATGATGTGGGTGAAGGTTTTGCCTATGACATAGAAACAGATACCATGCTTTGCAGAGGTTTTAATCATATTTCTTGTGACAAATTAGGGTTTACAACGTATTACTCGCAGGCAGCTATGCGCCGTCCTTAACGCCGGGCAGGAACGTGCGATTTTTATCACTACTGCTCACAATAAACCCCGGGCGTAAGTCCGGGGAGTTTTATAAAACGTTACGTTGATTTAATAGCGAAAGGAGTGCTTCTTGCCTCCCTAAAGATAATTATCGGTAATTCGTAAACTGTAGTTCTACGCCAAAGTCTTTGCCTTTTAAAAGGGCAATTACGGCTTGCAGTTCGTCCTTGGATTTGGACGATACGCGCAATTGATCCCCTTGAATAGACGCCGACACTTTTAGTTTGGCGTCTTTAATGGCCTTGGTAATTTCTTTGGCTTTATCGGCCGGAATCCCTTGCTGGATTTTGACCGTTTGTTTGGCGTTGCCGCCTAGGGCCGCCTCAATTTTTTGCGCGGTTAAGTTTTTAAGCGCAATCCCGCGTTTTGCCATACGCGTAAAAATAATATCACGCAGCGTGTTTACTTTGTACTCGTCCGACGACGCTAATTTAAGTTCATTGTCTTTTTGTACCAGTTCAATAGATGAGTTGGTGCCTTTAAAATCGTAGCGGTTGGTAATTTCTTTATTAGCGGCGGAAACGGCCTCGCTAATGACATTTAAATCTACTTTAGACACTACATCAAAACTATAATCTGCCATATTGTTCTCCTTTATTATTAGGTACGCTGGTTGGGCCATACCCGGCAACCATTTTCCAAAATCTTTCCATTTTGCGATTTTTCCCTTCTTTCCCTCTATTATACTTTTTTTGTACAATAACTTTAAGATAAGCATTGGGCTTATCAATTTAAAGGAGGAAGTACAGTATCGTGCTGGCGGGGAAACCCGCATACTTACTTATGAACATCAAAATACGTCTAACCGTGATGAACTTCCTGGAATTTGCCGTATGGGGTGCCTATTTGACGTCTATGGGCATTTTTCTGGCAGGGGCCGGGTTTGCCGACAAGATTGGTTGGTTTTATGCGACACAAGGTTTTGTGTCTCTTTTTATGCCTGCGGTCATGGGGATTATTGCAGACCGCTGGGTGCCCGCTCAAAAAATGCTGGGCCTGTGCCACTTGTTAGCGGCCGTATTTATTGCCGCCGCCGCGTGGTGCGGTTCGCAAGCGAATATTTGCTTTACCAGTTTATTTGTATGCTATACCTTGAGTGTAGCTTTTTATATGCCCACGCTTGCGCTTTCTAACTCCGTGGCGTATACGGCCCTTCGCCAGGAAAATTTTGATACCGTGAAAGCCTTCCCGCCTATCCGCGTATTTGGTACGGTGGGTTTTATTATGGCCATGTGGACCACGAACTTTGCCCACTTTGCGGGTTCGTATACACAATGGTATTTCTCGGCCGTGTTGGGCATTGTCTTAGGACTTTACTGCTTTACATTGCCCAACTGCCCGACAAGCACCGAAAAAGCCAAAACCCTGTCCGAAGCGTTGGGCCTCAAAGCGTTTGCCTTATTTAAAGAGAAAAAGATGGCGACGTTCTTTATTTTCTCTATGCTGCTGGGGATGTCCTTGCAGATTACAAACGGCTTTGCCGGGCCGTTTATTACGGGGTTTAATACGCTAGCCGGGTATACGGGCTCTTGGGGGGCCAATAACGCTACGGCGTTAATTTCGTTGTCGCAAATTTCCGAAACGCTGTGTATTTTGCTCATTCCGTTTTTCTTAAAACGCTACGGCATTAAAAAAGTAATGCTCATTAGTATGCTGGCCTGGGTGCTGCGCTTTGGGCTGTTGGGCGCGGGCAATCCGTCCACCGCGGTGGGTATTTTGCTGCTGATTGCGTCTATGATTATTTACGGCGTGGCGTTTGATTTTTTCAACATTTCCGGTTCCTTATACGTGGACCAGGAAACCGACCCGTCTATCCGTTCCTCGGCACAGGGTGTATTTATGCTGATGACTAACGGCTTTGGCGCGGCGATTGGTTCGTTAGCGGCGCAAAAGGTCATTAACTGTTTAGTCAATGTGCATTTGGACCCGTCCCAAATGGTAAACGGTGTTTATCCGGCGGGGCTGTCCGAGTTAATCCGTACCGGGTGGAGCGAAGCGTGGTTTGTATTTGCGGGGTTCTCCCTCGTGGTAGCGGTGCTATTTGCGTGGCTGTTTAAGTACAAGCATCAAGCACAATCCTAATGTCCCTTGCGTTGTTTTGATAAAAAACTCCCCCGCACGGTGTGTGCGGGGGAGTAATTATAAAGACGTATTATTGGGCGGGGGTAGTGTGTGGGGCAGCGGGTGCGGCTTGCGGTGCTTTCGCCCCCATTTCAAAGGCCGGGTCAAACGGAACCTCCTCTACCACAAAGGTATCTGCCGCGTAAGAATGCCGCGTTGGGTACACTTGATAACTGCCGTCTAAGAACAAAGACCCGAACCAAAACAATACGGTCCCCAAAATCAAAACACCTATTACCACATCCACAATGTGTTCTTTGGTAAATATTTTTTTTGTATCTATCAGTTGTTCCATACAACCTCCTGTTAGGTTTAGTAGCGTATAGCATAAGTATAGCATAAAATGTTCACAAAAACACAAGCCTGACAAAATAGTTTTGTATAATAGTACAAGAGGATTTTTTATGCAAAACGCACTAGAACGCGCCCAGCGCATTAAAGCCGTACTCACGGACGTGGACGGCATTTTAACAGACGGAAAAGTCAATTTCTTTGTAGCCCCCGACGGGAAAATAGAGGAAATTAAATCATTTCACACGCAAGACGGCATTGCCGTGATGCTTTGCCGTAGTGCGGGGATTATCTGCGGCATTATTACAGGCCGCCGCCACCCTACCACGGTAGAACGTGCGCGCAATTTAGGTTTTAAATATATGTACCAGGGGTTTTTAACCAAAATCGGCCCGCTGGAAGATATTTTGGAAAAAGAAGGCCTTCAGCCCGAAGAAGTCTGCTATATTGGTGATGATATTACCGATATGCCGTTACTCAACGAAGTGGGCTTGGCTGCTACCGTGCCCAATGCGCTAGATTGCGTAAAAGATTGCGCCCATTACATTACAAAACGCGTGGGCGGGGATGGGGCATTTCGTGAAATTATTGATTTTATTTTGCAAGCCCAGGGCAAATTAGCCCCCATTTTAGAGCAGGTCAAAGCGAGTGCTTGGACGCAAAGCAAAAAGCCGGAGTTGGAGATTGTAACCTCGCAGGAAGGACTCAAGTGAACGGAAAATTTATCGTCTTAGAAGGGCCGGATCGGTGCGGGAAATCCACCCAGGCCAAAATGTTAGTCAATACGCTTCTCTCGCATGGAAAAGACGTGCTTTTAACGCGCGAACCAGGCGGAACGCCGATTGCGGAGGATATCCGCCAGATGGTCTTACAACCCGGACGGGATGTGCGCCCTATGACGGAACTTTTACTGTATGAAGCCGCCCGCGCCCAGCACACGCAGGAAAAAATTCTGCCTGCCTTAGAAGCCGGGAAAATTGTAATCTGCGAACGCTACACGCTGTCTACTTGTGCTTACCAAGGGTATGGCCGGGGGCTGCCCTTGAAAACGATTGATACGCTCAATAAAATTGCGTCCTTTGGGCTGGTGCCGGATTTGACGCTGGTGTTTTTAATGTCGGACAAATATTTTACCGAGCGCGGCGAGTATTTATTTTCAGATAGACTAGAGCAAGAAGATTTAACTTTCCGTCAAAAAATGCGTAAAGGGTATACGGACCTAGTGAAAAAAACCAAAAACGCGCATTTAATTGACGCGGATAAAAATATAGATATGGTGCAAGCCGAAGTAGTGGAATTGCTGCACCGTTACAACATAGTGGACTAATGGATACAGACATCCAGGGGCAGGAAAAAGCCGTTTCTTATTTACAAAACCTCGTACGCACGCAGCGTACGCCGGGAGCCCTGTTGTTTTACGGCCCGGACGGAGTGGGTAAGCGTAAAACCGCGCTTGCCTTTGCCCAGGCGTTAAATTGCGCGCATCCGCAGGACGGGCACGCCTGCGGTAGCTGTATCAGCTGCCAAGCGGCCTTGAAAGGCACGCACCCGGATATTACGCTGGTGGATTTTGTATACCAGGCGCGGCTTAGTTTGAAAACATCTCCCACGGATTTAGATTACGAAGAAGACCTGGCCAAAGAAATAGCCAAGCAGCAACACCTTAGCGTAGATACCATTCGGCGGGTAACGGCACTATCCCAACAAAAAGCCGCTCACAACGGGTGGAAAGTGCTGATTATTGACGGGGCACAAACCATGCAGGCAGCAGCAGCCAATGCCCTCTTAAAATTTATAGAAGAACCGCCCGCCAAAACCGTGTGGATTTTAATTACCAGTAAACGGGCGGCCATGCTGCCTACCATTTTATCGCGCTGCCAGCCGTTGGCGTTTGCGCCGCTGGCTGCCCAAACGGTGGCTCACATTTTAGAAACAACCGGGGCAGACGTGGCGGACCCGGCGCGCTGTGCCCGCTATAGCGGGGGAAGTGTGTCCGGCGCGTTAAAAGCGGCTGCCGCGTTGGATTTATTGGAAACGTCCGGGTTTGGCACGCCGCAAGGACCGTATCAAACAGCGGCGGGGCTATCCCGCACAGCGGCCGAAGCCCGCCAAGAGGCACAAGCCGTGCTGGACGTTTTGTTAAAAGCCGTGCATACACAATGGTTGGATGCCAATGACACCAGCCGCTTGCCGTGGCAAGAGACCTTGGTTCAATTGGAACATTATAAAAAAAGTATTGGGCGTAACGTATCCCCGGCTTTGGTGTTGGAAACGGCACTTATGAGTTTAGACGGGCTGCCGGTGAAGTTATAAAAGATTGGTGCGGGAAATGTCGGTTCCCCTTCGCGGGTATTGTGCAAGGGACGAGCGGGTAAATCGCACAGCGCGGGCAAAGGCTCCCCGGGCTCCGGGGCGCAAGAGCGCGAAAAGTTTTTTATTTATTTAAGAGGTATTTTATGAAGAAAATGTATATCACTACTCCTATCTATTATGTAAATTCTGTGCCGCACCTCGGCCACGCCTATACCACGATTGCGTGCGATATTTTAGCGCGCTACTACCGCAGCCAAGGCAAAGATGTACGCTTTTTAACCGGCACCGACGAGCACGGTGCCAATATTGAAAAATCTGCCGCTGCCAAGGGTGTTTCCCCCAAAGCGTGGACGGACGAAGTATCCGCCAAGTACCGCGCGCTGTGGAAAACTTTAAATATCTCTTACGACAGTTTCATCCGCACCACGGACCCGGCGCACGAGCAAGTGGTGCAAGCCATTTTTGAAAAACTCTTAAAAAGCGGGGACATTTATTTAGGGTCTTATTCGGGCAAGTATTGCGTGTCTTGCGAGCAGTATTACGACGAGAGCGAAATGGGCGAGAATTGCACCTGCCCCGTGCACAAAAAACCTTTGACCGACGTGCATGAAGAAACGTATTTCTTTAAACTCTCGCGCTACGAAAAACCTCTTTTAAAATATTACGAAGAACACCCGGACTTTTTATCCCCCAAAACCCGCGCGAACGAAATTATCAATTTCGTTAAAGGCGGGCTAAGGGACTTGTCCGTCACGCGCACGAAAGTAAAATGGGGTGTGCCCGTCAAAAGCAACCCGGCGCATACGATTTATGTATGGTTTGATGCGCTTATCAACTACATTTCCGCCGCCGGAGCCGGGATGTTCTTGTGTGATGAAAACAAACCCTTGCACGAAGAAAAACTCAGTTTAATTGATGCGCAAGATTTTAACGAACTCTGGCCCGCGGATTTGCACATGGTGGGCAAAGAGATTTTCCGTTTCCACACCGTGATTTGGCCGGCTGTGCTGATGGCCTTAAACTTGCCGCTGCCGCACCAAGTGTTTGCACACGGCTGGTGGACGGTGGAAGGGGAAAAAATGTCCAAGACGCTGGGCAACGTCATTGACCCCGCCGAGCTGGGCGCGAAGTACGGCGTGGACCCGGTGCGCGCGTTTTTATTCCGCGAGGTCCCCTTCGGGCAAGACGGCGATTTCTCTATGACCAGTTTCAAAAACCGCTACAACGCCGACCTGGCTAATAACATCGGCAACCTTTTATCGCGCACGCTCAATATGTTAGCCAAGCAGCAGCCGGAAATCCCGGCGGAAATTGTGCTGCCGGCTGAGGTAGCACAGAAAATTGCAGACACGCAAACGGCTATTGACGCGGCGTATAAGCAGCTGGCGTTTGATAAAGTGTTGGAACTTATTTACGGTTTCTCATCGGATTTAAACAAACAAGTGGCCGATACAAAACCGTGGGAACTGGCTAAGACGGACCCGGAAGGCGCGCGGAAAATTTTGTTAGAGTTGATTGGCTGCCAGCGCAAAACAGCCGCGTGGATTACGCCGTTTATGCCGACGGTCGGCGCGGAGATGACCCGGCGTTTAGCCGCGGGGCCGATTGAAAAGTACGCCCCGCTATTCCCTAGGATTGCAGATAAGTAAAGTACTGCTAAAGTAATTTCCAAAGGGCTGGTAAAACCAGCTCTTTTTTCTTATACTATATATACAATTTTATCCTGTTTTTGGAACCGTTTAAGAAACGGAGCGCCCGTGTGGGCACGATAGAAGTCCAAAAAAGTCGTTTTAGGCATAAAATTAGGGGCCTTATAACCCCCTGGCTTTATGCCGAGTGTTTGCCATTTTGGCAAGCCGCGGCTGTTATATTGGGTTACTCTTCAAGCTCGGTGATATCAGCCGTTTTTGCATGCGTTTTTCGGGGCAGATGAATTGAATTTAATAGTCAATACCCCCCGGCTTAGCCGGGGGCTCTGCTCCTGCGGGACCTAGTCCCTACTATTACCTTTCACGCATTTAATGCGTCCTCCTCTTACTCTTCGTTGTAGGGCAATCGGGCATCCTCTACTAGCTGTTTCCTAATATACAGCTCTATCTTCCTTGGGTCTTTTCCACTACTGTCTACATAGTATCCTCTGCACCAGAAGCCCCGGTTCCGGTTCTTATACCTTAACTCCGGCCTCCTATCGTATACCTTCAGTGCACTCTTCCCCTTTAGATACCCCATAAATCCCCCTACGCTATATTTCGGGGGTATTGAGACTAGTATATGTACATGGTCTACACACACTTCCCCTTCTATTATTTCTACTCCTTCCTTGTATCTACATAACTCTCGTAATATCTTCCCTACTTCTTTCCTCTTTTCTTTGTAGAATACTTTCTGCCGGTACTTCGGCGCCCATACGATGTGGTACTTGCAGTCCCACTTCGTATGTGCTAATCTATCTATGTCATTGCTCATACCAATGACCTCCTTTCTATTTATAATGGATTGCCGGTCATCGCCCGGCAATCCATTATATTATAAGGAGTTTTCTTGCTACTCTGCTCATAGGTATAACCTTCCGAACCCCCAGCTTAGCTGGGGGCTTGCTTCGTTCAGTCAAAAATTAACGGAGCGAAATACGATATTTATAATAAAAAAAATCAAAGTCA
>CALAFB010000038.1 GCA_937891135.1 uncultured Elusimicrobium sp. | reverse complement strand
CGCAAATAACCTGTTATGCGACGCAGTGCCGAAGACATTTCGTTTCCGAAAGAAACAGGGGGCGGCTACACGGTACGGAACGTTAGTTGCCACGCAGATTTGCGATGCTACCGTAACCCCTCAATACATCCGGTACCCGCAGGATACTTCCTTGCTCAATGAAGCGAGAAGCAAGCTGGAAAAAATAATCCGGTTCTTCTGCGGCGCGTATGGATTGGAGAAGCCACGGACATATTGCCGGATTGCCCACAAGGAGTATCTTGCGTTCGCACGGGCGAAGAAACCGTCGGCAGAGAAAATCCGCGCCGCTGTGGGTGCACAGTTGGGTTACGTCCGCCGCGATCTGGAATACATCGACCGGTTCATGCAACAGGGGTATGCCCCGGCTTCAAAGTTCTGCGACCAGATTATTACTATCCATTTGCTGTATGACCAGCAAAAGTACATGTATGACAACAAGACACATTCGGTGGAAAACCGAATCGTGAGCATAAGCCAGCCTTATGTCAGGCCGGTTGTCCGGGGCAAGGCAAAGGCTCCGACGGAATTTGGCGCTAAGCTTCATCTTAGCATTGACGAAACCGGGTTTGGCCGGATTGAGCATCTCTCGTTCAATGCGTTTAACGAAGGGCCTATGCTGATAGACGCGCTGAACGCCTACCGCTACCGCAATGGGCATTATCCGAAACGGGTTCTTGTGGATAAAATATATCGCACGCAGGACAATATTCGGTTCTGCAATGAAAACGGGATTCGGATAAGTGGGCCAAAGCTCGGCAGGCCGGCAAAGGATGAAACGCAGCGTAAAAAAAGCCTTAAGATTGCAAGCCAAGACAATACCGACCGCATTGAGATAGAGCGGTATTTCAGTACTGCCAAACGCCGTAACGGTATGGGATGCATTGTAAGAAAAAGAGAAGATACTTCTCTTTCTACTATTGCAATGTCCGTGCTGGTAACAAATATATTTGGAACATTCAAGCTTGCAGTAGAGGAATTCGAAAACAAAAAACGGAAGGCCTCAAAAGCTTGAAGATTTAGGCATTTATGTTGGTCGATTTTACAAAAAAGTGAGTTGTTGACCAAACACTAAATACATAACTAATTATTTAATCAATGTAATTCACTTTACTCTATTACTAAAGCGTCAATAGAAAAGTGCTTTCTCGTTATTTGAAAAGCACTTTTAAGGAGTGTGTTCAAAATGTTAAAAATAGCAAAACCATAACAAGTTGTAATAAGAGAGTTTTTGATTATAGCCAAACTATCTTCATTGACATCAATTCCACTATCATGGGAATTGGCAAAGAAAGATGCGCATAGACCAATTATGATCATTAAAACTATGGGCCAAAAAATAAACGGGTGGCGCTTCCTAAATGGTTTAGGACAGAGTTTTTTCATAAATTCTTGCCAAGCTGATGCTGGAATAAGCTGTAGGGGGCATTTAGTTTGGCTAGTTGTATCTTTTAATTCAGATTGATTGGCTGCATTTAATTCTGACATAAATTGAATACCTGATTCTGCTGTTAAAAAATAGACGGTAATAGTAGTTAATAATCTTAAATCAAGTCTAAGATCAAAAATAGAAATATTTATTATTTTAAAGAGTAGCTAGAAACAAAGATATCCTTTGTTTAAAGATTTAAGTATTTATCCTATTCATTATGATCGTCCAGACAAAGGACAAAGAATACAAACTGGAAATCATGAAATTGTGAATCAATTTTTATGTGATATTTATTCTAATGCTACAATATATTTAGATAGGAAATATCAAAAATATATTGATTACTTCTTGTTTTTAATTGCACCTGAGCGTATAGAAAAGATAAAATGTTCAAGTTGTAGATCGGAAGAGC
>CALAFB010000037.1 GCA_937891135.1 uncultured Elusimicrobium sp. | reverse complement strand
TTTCTCCCCCCCCCCGCGTGGCTTCATACCAAAGCCGTTACCGGCCTCTTTGTTCCTCTCGCTGTGGGCTAAGAGTTTCTGCACTACTTCGGGTTTCAGGTAGTAGCGTTGCGGTACGTCTGTTTCTAAGATGTCCTTTAGCAAAATACCCCTGTCCTTTGGTTGCGGTATCGCGCTGTCAGGCGGTACAAACATCGCGCTTTGGAATGTACGTATATTAGTCCAATAGATACGCTTTCTTACCTGCGCTGACACTAACGCGCTGTTTATGTGTACGCCTCTAACGCCTATCGCCTCGTCTATAACGCTTTCCCATTGCTTACCCATTTCCACGTTTTCAAGCATGAAGAAAACGCCGGGGTTGGTTTGCCTGACTTGCTGTAGGATTCTGATATATTCCCAAAACAGGTAACTTTGGCCCTCAAACTCAAAGCCCTGTTTCTTCAACTCCAGGTATCTGTCTAAAGTCAGTATCTTTTCGTTAGTCTTGGTACTCATACCGGCGCGTTTCCCGGCAAAGGAAAAACTTTGGCACGGGCTACCGCCTATCAGTAAGTCGATATGTCCTAACGCCGTAGCGTCAATATCTCGCACGTCGCCTAACTGCACCGTGTCGGGAAAGTTGGCCGTCGTGTTAGCAATAGCAAACTTATCTACCTCGCTTGCGTAGTATTTTTCTATCGTAACGCCCAATTCGCGCAAAGCGATTTGTCCGCAACTCATACCGTCGAATAAACTTAAAACTATCATACGAATATGCGGTTACAAATCATCGTCGCTAACTTCAATCTCCTGATTCGCCCAAAGGTCAAACAACGTAGGCGTAGAAACCTCTCTCTCTGCGTCCATAAGATAGGCTATGCCGTCGTGCCAATAGTCGGGGTTAAGTTCCGTGCTAAGTCCTTTGCGGCCTTTCAGTACGGCGCAATAGGGTACGGTCTGGATGCCCCCGAACGGGTCAAACACTACGTCGCCCTTATTACTCCAACGCTCGATGCAACGGTTTACTAAGTCGATTGGTAGCGGGCAAATATGCACCATCTTATTACCCCGTGCCTGTTTGCTGTTAAGCGTCTTGGCGCGTTGGTAGTCCTGCAAATCCCAAATCATATCGCTGTGGCTTGCCGGGGCTACTATCATATCTTGTTTGGATAGACGCTTTGCCTTTTCCAATCCCTCGGCAAATGCTACATGGGCTTCGTAGTTATACAGATGCTCTTTGCTGTACTTGTGGAAAAACGCCCGGATTCCCTCTAAGTTCATGCCCTTAACATCTTCATAGTCTAACAGGCGGTCGCCGCTCGACTTCCAGTCGCCGTGCGCGTCTATCTGCCATCGTGCAAGTGAGTACGCACTCTTATCTTTAACTACGGGTACATCTGCGTAGGCGTTGCTACGGTCTGACGGTACTTTGCGGAAAATCAAAATATATTCAGGGCAACCAACTGACATCTTACTGCCGTCTTTGCACATTTCAGTATATCCCAATCGGTACGACTTGTTATTTTCCTGCACTACGTCGGTATCAATCGTAATGCGCCCGCCGTATTGGAAACCGTGCTTAATGTAGTGCAATACTGACAAATCGCTGAACGGTACGACGGTTTGGAAGCCAGCCCCCGAAACAAATCCGCTCACTACGCGGTCTTTGACGTGTACGGCTAAGATACGTCCGGGCTGCAATACGCGCAGTAGTTCGGGCGTGAGATAGTCCATTTGCTCAAAAAACTTGTTATTATCTTCATTGTGTCCGAAATCGTTGTAAGACGGCGTGTATTCGTATTGGTTACTAAATGGGATAGACGTAACGATTAGTCCTACTGAATTGTCGGCCATTGTCTGGCACTCCAGTACGTTGTCGTTATTGATAGCCCGCCAAAGTTGGCCGCGTTTTTCCTGACGCTGTGAAAAGAAATAACGCTTTAGTTTCTCTGTGGCGTTGGTAGTGGCTAATCCGTTCTTTCGTACTATATCGGTCATACGCTCTACCATTTCCTTGTGGTTGGCCCACTTGGTCATAAACGACTTGTAAATTTCCTGCTCGCTGTCTGCATAGACTATATACAGGTCTACCGGGTACTTTTGCATAAAACGATGTATGCGGGCTATTGCCTGTACGCCGTCGTTGAACTTGTAAGATACAAGTATTATGGCCTTGTGGCAATGGAATTGGAAATTCAGGCCCTCGCCCAACATTACGGGTTTGGCTGCAAGGTACTTTAATCTGCCCTCCTTGAAATCGTCTATTATCTGGTCGGCCTCATCGTCTGCCTGGCTGCCATATACGGCCTTGCACCCATCTACGGCCTTGCAAATGGCCTCACGCTCTGCCTCCAAATCGTGCCAAATAATAAAGTGGTCGTTTATGTTCTCAGGGCGGTTAAGTATTTCCACGATTCTTTCAACCTTTGCGGGTATGCTGTCGCGCCGTTCCTTGGCCGCGTCTTTCAATCCTATAGCCGCGTCGCGGAATAGTTTCTTTTGGCCTGTCTCGTCTGTTCCCGCCGTAGAGTTGTCAGCGGCCACTACTTCCTGAATGACATTGAGAGGCGGCAACTCATAGCCCTTATCTTCGTAGCCTAAATCGCTCGGCTTGGTCAGGAATAACGCCCATGTGCTTACCCACGTCCAAAATTCAGCTACCTTGTGCGGGTACAAAGTCAGATTGTTTACTTTGGTCTGGTCGCGCTTGAAAAAACGCTGTATGGCCTGGCCTGTGTCCATGATGCCCAAATATCCGGCATATTGTATCATTTCCACATAGTTGTTAGGCGACGGCGTGGCGGTTGCTACAAACTTAAAGGGAGTGTTAGCAAACAGGGCTAAAAACTCCTGATAGGTCTTTGAGCCGTAATCACGTAGGCAGCTTGCTTCGTCAAGTGACGTAGCAATAAAGTAGGCCGGATTTATCCAGATCGGAAGAG
>CALAFB010000036.1 GCA_937891135.1 uncultured Elusimicrobium sp. | reverse complement strand
ATTTTAGTTTTTGATTTTCAGCATATATCCCCATTGAGGTTAAACCCCAACGGGGATTTTACAAGTCTTACCACCAGCAACCCGCACTTCCAAACCGTATATGGGAACGGAATTTAGACGGTATCAGACCAATTATAACCACCCGTTTTCATCATATAAATCAAGCAGCCGGCTGCACCGCTCTTGCCTGTCCTGCCCTTCGCACCTAAGACCGAAAAAATACATTTCGTCTTTCTGCGTGATTTCCATGATCCGCTGCATCACCAAAAAAGGAGGTATCCTTTTCCTTCGCAACCAGTCGTATACCTGTGTACATACTATTTCCAATTTCTGTGCCAATTCGCTTACCGTTAGCTGTTTTTCTTCCAACGCCCCACGCAACACCTCACCGAAACGCTGCCGTAATTGACACCCCGCACGCGTTTCCGCGCTTTTCACACGCATAGTATGTTTCCCCCTCCGTGTATCGGTCTTGTATCTCTCGGCTGACGGTTCTCCTCTCCGTAGCCGCTTCTGTATCTCATCCAACCGATTACACGGTTTTTCTTCGTTTAAATTACCTGTTTATTGTAGCATATCAATACTTAAAATACATTAAATTTTTGGCCCCTGCGAATTAAAGTTGCAAGTGCAACAGGACAAAAGGTGTAATAAAGGAGACCTATGTCCAAATACAAGCAACTCAAAGAACAAGACCGATATACCATAGAACGTATGTTGAGACAGGGATATAACATCAGTGATATAGCGCGAACATTAGGGCGAGATAAAAGTACTATAAGCCGGGAGTTAAAACGCAATAGGAGCGGGCGTAAGTATTATTATCAATCTCATATAGCGCAGGATAAAGCAAATAAACGGCTTATCTGTAGTCACCGCAAATATGCCCTTAAAACACCGCTACTCAAGCAACAGGTCACAGAGTTACTACAAACGGGATTATCCCCTCAACGCATTGCCCAACGGCTTAGAATAGAGGGGCAAGGGGATATAAGCCATACGGCTATTTACCAATGGATAAAGCGGGAACAACCGGCTTTAGAGGCCTACTTATACCGTAGTTATCATAAACCCAAGTATAAGACGAAAGCCCGTGTTAACCTTATCCCGGGCCGTGTCCCGGTTGCCAGGCGTCCTATAGGTAGATTGTCCGGTCAATGGGAGAGTGATTTAATAGTATCTTCCAAATGTAGGAAGCACGCTCTACAAACTTGTGTGGAACGCAAAAGCCGTTATCTGCTCATTACTCCCTTGCTTGATAAAACCGCTCTAACAAACAAATCGGCCCTTATTGAGGCATTAAAAGACTTACCTTGTTCGAGTATTACGTATGATAATGGTATTGAAAATATACTACATAGGGAAGTAAATCAAGTACTAGGGTGTAAGTCATACTTTTGTGAACCCTACCACAGTTGGGAAAAAGGGACGGTAGAAAACCGTAACGGCATCATTAGACAATACTTACCTAAACAAACTGACTTTAGACAAGTACCCCCAGAACTGATACGTAAAATACAAGACAGTATTAACTATACCCCTATGAAATGTTTAGGTTATTTGACCCCTTATGAAGTACAATTTAATGTAAGGATATCTTTAGAACAGATTAAACAAAAAGTGTTTAGTCCTAAAATACTTCATCGTTTGTCCTAATCGTTGCACTTGCTCATTTAACGCGCCCCCTAATAGAACTTTTTGTTGGTAATACCGTCTTAAAAATGATCTAATATTGTTTATCAAGCAAAGTTTACAAACAAATAAGTTATTATTCCGTTTAGGGAACTAAAGGCGGGCCGTTCCCGTCTTGGAATGGGTGTATCTTTTCAAACTGGTAATGAAAGTCCAACAGTTCTTCAAAGGTGTGTTTCTTACGTTTATTATACTTGGATACAAGTGCTTTCATTTGAGTGGGTACATCTTTAGGTGCTGTGGTGGGTTGGTTCGCGCTACTTCGTTGGGCTTCCGTTTGTAATCCCCTACAGCAAACCACTCTTTCCG
>CALAFB010000035.1 GCA_937891135.1 uncultured Elusimicrobium sp. | reverse complement strand
GTAGTTCTACCGTGGGGGAAGAAAAACTTCAAAACCCGTATATGCGTAATGCCCTTCGTTGGGAGAAAAAATAATGCACCCCGTTTTATTTCAAATCGGCAATTTTGAAATGGCCAGTTATGGCCTAATGACTGCACTAGGGTATGCGGCGGCGGCTGGGTATTTATTGCCGCGAATTAAAACAAGCGGCATCAAAGGGTTAACCAAAGACACATTTTGGAATTTAATTTTTATTGCGTTTGTGGGGGCTATTGTCGGCGGTAAATTGTTGTTTATTTTCGTATCTTGGCCGCAGTTAGGGGCTACTTTCGCCGAAAAAATAGCCACTATTCTAAAAGACATTCGCTACGGATTTGTATTCTTTGGCGGGATGATTGTAGCCGTAACAGCTTTGGTGTGGTACATCCGCCGTAAAAAGTTACCGCTGTTAAAAACGGCGGATTTTATGATTGTAGGGCTACCCTTGGGGCATGCACTAGGGCGGATTGGGTGTTTTTTAGCCGGGTGTTGTTATGGAAAACCCACGTCTTTGCCGTGGGGCGTACGATTTACAGACGCGCACGCACTCGTGCCGCCGGAACTGTTGGGTGTACCGTTGCACCCCACGCAGTTATATGAGGCGTTTCTTAATTTGATGTTGTTTGTTGCGTTGCATGTGGCGTCTAAACGCCCGCATAAAGACGGGGCTATTTTAGTGGCCTATGTGTGGGGATATGCGCTCATGCGGTTTTGCATTGAGTTTTTCCGCGGGGACTTTCGCGGCGGGTTTTTACTGGGCTTGTCCCCGTCGCAGGTCATTTCACTTTTTACAGCTGTAGTTGCCTTTTATATATGGGCGAAATTTTTAAGAGGTGCTTCCCATGGCAGATAAAAAAATTATTTTTGACGGCTACACGCGGCGTTTAGATATTTTTGCAGCTGATGAACTGCCGGATTTGTCCCGCTCGCTGGTGCAAAAAATGATTAAAGAAGGCAAAATTACCGTTAACGGCAAAACCGTTAAACCTTCCTGGCCGCTTACCCGGGGGGAAGTAGTAGAAATTACGTTGCCGCAAGTACACGCGCAAACGCCGCTCAAAGATTTACTCATTTACGACGGGAAAGACTTTTTTGTAGTTCATAAACCGGCGGGCCTACTCGTTCATCCGCAAAGCCCCGTGTGGGAAGAACACCCGGAAACCGTTTTTTCAACGGATGAAACGTTAGTGTCTATTATTTTAGCAAACCCGCCTAAAGGGTTTGATACGGCTACGCCGCGTGCGGGTTTGGTGCACCGGTTGGACCGTGAAACAAGCGGCGTGATGGTCGTAGCCAAAACGCCCGAGTTTCAGGCGGAAATGGTGGCTTTGTTTGCCAACCGCGAAGTCCACAAAACCTATCACTCCATTGCCTGCGGCGAAGTGCCCGATGACAAAGGCACCATTGACGTGCCGATTGGCCGCGTGGCGGGGGGGAAGATTAAGGCCTCCGAAATTGGCCGCGACGCCGTGACGGATTATAAAGTATTGGAGCGCAAAAACGGATTTACGTATATTGAACTTTATCCGCGCACAGGTCGCACGAACCAGTTGCGTGTGCATTTAAATTGGCTGGGTTACCCCGTGCTGGGCGATTGGCTTTACAAAGGGGCCACGGCCGAGCGGCTGATGCTGCACGCGCGGCGCGTTGAATTTAAACACCCCTTAACGGGTAAAAAACTTCAATTTGAAGCCCCGGTCCCGGCGGACTTTTTAGCCGCGTGGGAAAGGGTTACTAAAAACGCGTAAGATATTCGGGCTCGTTTGTTTTATCAGACAAATCATACGTTATATTTATGTATGATAAAAATTCATTCATATAAAAACATTGTGTTGTCATATGCTTTGTATTTCTTGTTCATTATTTTTATGCAAAAATCATCCGCATCGCAATGGGGGTCGCTACAATTATTGCGGTGTGCTCCTGCACAAAACATTTTATGACGGTGTGTAGAAGTTCCCGAATCAAACAGATACACAAATCCCCTACATTTATATTTTCCAGTTGTAAAATAAGCCGCTACTGCATGATGAGAACCTACTTGTTGTAATGCAACATCAAAATTATCCCATCGTTTAGTCATCCACGGGATTAAATTGCTCCAACAAGCGGCTTGAGAATAGTTATGAGTAAACGTAATGGGGGCTTCTATATTGATGTCCAATTGGTCAAATGAGGTGGGATATTTTCCGGTACGTTGATAATATAATTCTCCTGCTTGCGCCACGGAGGCCACTAACGTCTGTAATTGGGTGGCCCGGGCTTTAACTACGGCTTTCTGATACTGTGGCAACGCTACCGCTGCCAAAATGCCGATAATCAGCACCACTACCAATAACTCAATCAGCGTAAACCCTTGCGGGCGGTTGGGTACAACTTTTTCTATATTATTTATTGTGTGAAACATAATTAACCTCTTATGGTTTAGTTTGTTAGGTCGGTATTACGGGGGTAATACAGAGCAGTAGACAAAAAAGACGACTGCTGCTGGCATTCCAAAGCCCGGTTTACCGAACAGCAGTCGTAGCCGCAAAAATCCTCAGGATAGAAAAATTCTAAACAAGAATACGCGAACGTTCGGCAGAAAACACCGGGCTCATGACTTCCCAGGTATTTTCTGCCTAGATGACCGCTTTTGGAGGGCTTTGGATATTGGATTGGCCCAATAACCATCCTACTCTACATAGGATTCCAAAAACAGATGAAATAAATTGTAAATTTAACCCTTGTTGCGGGGGTGCTGCCCACTCCTTCTATTAAAATATATCTTCATATTAGCATATTTATAGGTATACGTTGTAGCGTGCTATAGCTTTTTATATAGATTTTCTAACGAAGTGCAATGGATAACGCACGAAAGGAAATTATCTATTAAATAATCCGCTTGCCTAACCATGGAATTTTTCTTATTATTTCGGTGCCTATCCAAGATAAACCGAATATCAATAAGGCAATTAGGGGTATAGAAATTAAAGGATTAAAACTGGTACTAGATATATTTATTTTACTTAAACAACTTTGTACTGCCGTGTGTATAAGATAAATTCCAAGTACCCGTTTCGCCAAATAATTAAAAATAGTTAGTAATTTAGAAGGCAGGATATTCAGGTGAAATTTAACAAAGATAAATACAGCAACTGATTCGCATAAAACATTTAGTGTTAAATTAGAGTAAATGTTAAAGGGGGTCTGTGCTATATGACTTATGGACCGAGAAAAGAATATGGTAAACGATCCACCTAAAATTCCTAATATATAAATGATTTTGCGTTGATAGGGTAATAATGTAATTTTATGTAAAAAATAACCCAATACAAAATAAGCTACATACCCTACAGTAAAATGGAAATGAATTTGATCGTTTAGTAACTGATTGATGACCAGCAAGGTTTTTGCAAAAATAGAATCCGGCATTATCAAGTCTAATCCTGTCAAAATGTCTATAATAGTTGGAACTAAAAAAGAAAAGAATATACTAAGTACTAAAAAATAACGTATTAACTTTGTATCTTTGCAAATGGGTCGTAGTAATGGAATTATAATATATAGACCTAATAACATATAGAGAAACCAAAGATGGAAATTTCCTAATACTGTATGAGTAATCAGTTTTTCTATATTCCCTTTAGAAGACCCTATTAAAAAGCCAAGGCCTGCATAACAAATAGACCAAAATATAAGAATAATTCCTATGTGTAAGATATTTTTTGAGTATAATTTATGTAAATCAATTTCCCGCGCAGGGTCCAAAAACAAAGCCCCTGAAATCATTACAAAAACTGGAACACCCCAGCGAACCAAACTACTCCACATATTTGACATTTCCCAATTGAAGGAAAAAATATTTATCTCATTGTAATGAGCGACTGCAACATGCAAGATAATAACAGCGAAAATGGCTATAACTCGTAATACATCAAAATATGCGATATGTGCTTTCATGTACCAATTTTAGTATAAATATAGGAATGGTTTACTACTCCTTCATTATATATAATTTCCTCTAAATTTTTTATTGTTTTCGGACTTTCGATTGGTTGTATTCCTCTTAGATACATAAGATGTGATCAGGCATAAAACGACGGGCGTTCATTGCAGTAAATTTCCTGACGGTGTAATCCCTTACGGGATTAACCGTGCCTTCGGCCAAACTTATTGATACACCCGCAAGGTTTTGCGGGATTTTGCCCGGAACCGCCCTCGCAGTTTTTGCCTTTCAGGCTTGTTACTTTCAAATAAAAACATCGCTCCGCCTTTCGAATCCCTACGCAACGCAAAGCAGTTTGCGTTGCTCCATACTTATCATATAATTAAAAAGTCCCGCAAGGGGACTTTTTTAATTATACGGAAGGGGAGGAATATTCGCCTTCCGGTAAAAATCCTGACGGATTTTTCCTGCAGGCCGGGCTCGCGGTACTCGCCTTTGCCTGACGGCAAAACTCGTA
>CALAFB010000034.1 GCA_937891135.1 uncultured Elusimicrobium sp. | reverse complement strand
TGGGATTAGAAGAACAATACTGTCCACAACAGCAAGACGTTTCATCAAATGTACTCCAACCATCGGAGCTATATCTTCCACACGCACCATTAACATTTGCATAACAAATTGCACCATTTTTAAACGTAGACCCAACACAATTGCTGACTCCATTTCCTACACATATTCCCCCATTAAACGTGCTCCAAAGACCACAGTAACCGGCAACTTTACAAATAGCTGTTCCGCCATTATAAGTAGAGCGCGAACAAGAATCATTTGCGGTACTAATACACTCCCCTCCTGCTTCTACTTTTATACCTGTACAACTAGCATATACTGTTGCTAGGCATTGGCCCCCATTTTTTATAGTAGAACCTCCACATGCGCCGCTGTCATACCATTTGCTTTCAGTTCCCCGGCATACACCTTCCGCGCCAATAGTTCTCTTTGCGCCATTTTCAAACCCGCATTGGTCTTCCATATCAGCTACAACGCCCATCCCCAGTGCTTCGCAACGTTCGGCGGTGGTTTTGTAGCATTTGGTTTTGCTGGTGGACCAGCTGCGGCTCGCACTATCACACGTGGCTTTGTCTACTTCTTGGTCCAGTAAGTAGGAAGTATAGCCGTCATCGGTGGTAAATAGATCTTGTCCCATTAAGAGTTTCTCGCACAGCTTGATGGCGCGTTCATCACCCGTCTTGGCTTCACAATGCAGCTGCCCTGCTAATGCCGCATTGTCATCTAAGTATTGCGCCAGTCTTACATTAGGCAGCTTGGTGCTGCTTCCTCTTATTACATATCTTGCGGCACTGTCCGGCATCTGCAGCTGATACGTAGCATCCCCAGCGGTGGACGCTACATCTAAGGCATCCTCATTGTCCGTATACACATTGGTAGCCATTAAATACGCTTCTTCCGCGTTCTTTAAGGCTCTGGCGGTAGGTAATAGCGTGCTCCAATGCGTTTTATCTACCGCACTTTGATACATCGGCACCGCTATCGCGGTTAAGACACCGATAATCAGTACCACTACCAGTAGTTCTACTAGCGTGAAGGCTTTTTTGTTTGTGTTTGGCATACTATTCTCCTTTTCATTTTTCATTTCTGTTCTTGGAAAATAGTACGCAAAAAACGGCTGCTATGTTTGAGCCAAGTGAACTAACCCAAAACATAACAGCCGTGGTCTGCCGCGCCCGAAGGTGCGGCAAACACTCGGCACAAGACAGACGCGGGAGCTACCCTGTTTATCTTGTGCCTGATATCGGCTGTTTTTGGAGCTCAATAGTGCCGTGGCATAGGCCCCAGCTCTCCGTATTCTACATACGGTTCCAAAAACAGATTTAAATTGTAATACTACTTTACTACTCTCTTATTATAACAAAAACCCCACTCCGGTGAGCGGGGTTTTTTGCCAAGGAGAATCTCCCTAAAAAAGAAAAAAAAGGGAGACAGTTCAAGCAAAATTATTTTTTCTTTTGTCCTTTTACGGTTAAATAACCCATTAACCGGTAAATGAGTTTAGAGGTGTTAAACTCCGTAATCGGATCTGCTTTGCGTTGGCAGGCTTCCACCACGTCAATCGCCACAATTTTTTTGTTGGCAATGACGGCGCGGAATAAATCCAGTGCTTCATACCACATAAACCCGCCCGGTTGCGGCGTGCCGGTGGCCGGGATGACGGAAGGGTCAAAGCCGTCCACATCAATCATGGCAAAAAGGAACATCATCGCAATGATGGCAACGATGGCT
>CALAFB010000033.1 GCA_937891135.1 uncultured Elusimicrobium sp. | reverse complement strand
ATCCCGGCTCTAACACTTCGTAATAATTATCCCACCAATCGCACAAAAGACGGCTGCGCACACCGAATTTAAGCGCGTAGCCCTCAATTATACGGCTCTCGCCGCCCTCGGCGGCTTCCCGGATTTGTAGCCTAACGTCAAATCCGATACTCCTTTTGTTAATCTTCGTCATCTTCTTCGCTTGGTTTTGTTTCTTCTATATTCGTTGTACCGCCTCCGGGCTTGAACTTGTCGCCGTTCAACGGTATAAGATTTGCAGATACTAACGTAATATCGCCGCCCTCGACTGCGGGCTGGTTCTCGATGTGTCGCCAATCGTTTACGGTGTAGATGCCGCTTGCAATGGTCATTGTCTGGTACTTCGCCAACGAAAGCAAATCAAGGCTGTAGATGCCTTTACGGTCAAACTTGAAAATACGTTTGCAGCAAAGCGACTGCGGTATAAGTTTGCGTGTAAACTCGGCCTCAATACGTTTCAGGATAGGGTCTAACGAAAACGACAAATACGTTATATTGGCCATTTCAGCCGATTTGTAGTTATTGCTCGTATCGTCAAACACAAACGACGGGTGTACGCCAAAGAAACGGCAAAGTTCCCGGACGGTAAACTTACGGGTTTCCAAAAACTGCATATCGGTAGAGGAAAGCGAAATTTGCTTAAAGTCGGACTGACCGGGCAAACTTACGATATGCTCACCGTTCATAAACCTTTCGTCTAAGTTGGCGGCTGTCTTTTCCAACTCTTCATCTGCATACTCGCCAAAGCCTACTACCGATTTGTCGTTGCTGACAATACCCCGGACGTTACCGCCATTGATAAAGCGGTTTGCCGTCTCAACGTCGCCCGCCTGTGCAATAGTAAGAGTATTGCGGGCGTGGCTTAGTACGCTCTCGCCTGTACGCCCATCTGACGAATGTAAATACAGGTGTATAACTTCGGATTCCTTAAACGTACCGTAAACGCCGTTATATGCGTCGCAAATGGTGTACGTGCCGTTCAAAGCGTCGTGGCCTACCGTGTTGCGCCCGCAAAGCACTAAGTCGGTAATCTCTCCCCTGACTTTGCGCGGGTAGATGTAGGCGTTACCGTCTAAAAGCATCATCTTAACGGCCATACTCCAAAAGTCGAAAATTGACATTTCGGGTTGAGGCTGTACGGTAAGTAAATAATGTAGGTCGTTGTTTTTGTCCTCTTGGTAGCGGTCGCCCTTTAACTTCATGTACTGCAAATGCAAACCGGCTACGCTATCACTAAGCAACTGCACACAACGGTAAACGGTGGCTACGGCTGTCGCGGTGTCAGTAGAGGCGTAGAAAAATTGCAGCCCTGCACCTGTGCGCGGGGTTGTACGTTGCGTGGTTTTGGCTTGCGGCGCGGGTGCGGCCTGTTGCTCTACCACTTCATCGCGTTGTTTCCAAATACGGGAAATATCCCACCATTTAGCCATAAAAATAGATATATCTTTTCGGCAAAGATACACCTATTTTATGGGCGTTCAAAATTGGCTAAGGTGCATCGTGGT
>CALAFB010000032.1 GCA_937891135.1 uncultured Elusimicrobium sp. | reverse complement strand
CTTATTAAATGAAGTGTATAAGGGGTATCAATTGTGTGTATTACAACATGGAGAGGTAGATGATATGCTTTTTCATCCGTGTACGAGAGATTTATTCACTAATATGGACCTATCCTTACCGGGAGAAGTAATTTCTTGTTTAGGCGATAGCGAGCGTTGCATAGTAACCAAAGGTTGGGTATATGAATGGGATGGCGGTACTACTTTGTATGCCAATCGTATGGATAGTTTTAATGACGGAATTGCCGGATACCAGTATTATTTGCAGATGATGGTTTCCGATGGGAAAATTACGTGTTACAACGGAACCAACAGCTCATTCTGCCCCAAACTATGCGGCAGTAATAGGTGTGAAGTAAAATAGTGAATCTTCAAACCTACCGGCCCGCTAAAAAAGCGGGCCTTTTTGTAATTCCTTCCCTTTTAAAATTATATAATGACAATATGAACTATTCGGCATTATCGGCGGCCTGGATTTGCTGGGCGATCGTCGGGCTTTCGCCCATTATGGGCAAATACGCAGCCGGGCTTATTAGCCCTGCCGTGCTTGTTTTTTTAGGTACGTTATTAGGGGTGCTCTATTTCACGCCGTGGATACACAAACACCATAAATGGGGGGAACTCTTTGCTCCGCAAACCCGGTGGCAGTTCTTATTTATCGGTACGTTTGGCACGGCCCTGCCGTTTACGGTTTTTTTAATTGCGCTTCATTACACAACGCCGGGCAACGCCGCCATTTTGCAGCAAAGTGAACTGATTTATTCCCTTTTGTTTGCGGCTATTTTTTTGCACGAACGGCCCAGCCGCGGGCAACTGGGCGGCAGCGCACTCGTCATTTTGGGCGTTCTTATTATTTTACTCAAAGAGCAATACACCCCGCGCTGGACCGGGGATTTACTGATTGTGGGCAGCACGTGGATGTTGCAAGCCGGGTCCACCGTTGCCAAAAAACTCCCCAAACAGTTGGATTATCACGTCATTGGGATGGCGCGCAACGTGTTTGCGCTGCCGGCCCTCTTGGTTATTTTGGGCGTGATGTATGTACTTAGGGAACCGTTTTTGTTTAAACCGACCGCTACGGCATTTGCTGTTCTGGGATATACGGGGCTATTTAAATACGGCCTTGCCATGGTGGTGTGGTACAAAGCCATCCGCGCGCTGGACCTAAGCAAAGTAACGGCGATTTATTTATCCTACCCGGTGTTGTCTTTGTTATTGTCGGCGGCGTTGGGGTTAGATAAAATAACCCCACATCAAGTGCTGGGGCTGGTCATCACGTGTGCGGGGGCGTATTGGGTCAGTTTAACCGTGCAAAAAGAAGGGCACTAATAAAGTATAATATAAGTATGTTTAATGTTTTACCTGTCTATGCCATTTGGCTGGCGTGGTTGGCCACGTCTATTAACGTAGTTATTTCTAAACTGGCGGTACCGTATGTAACGTCTGCGTTGTTTTTATTGTTGGCGTGTTTCATCGCGGTACTTTGTTTTCGCGTTTATTTGGGTAAAAGCGGGGAATGGCAAAAGTTATTTCGCAACGATGTTTGGCCCCGGGCTTTAGCCATGGGGACGTTCGGCACCGCGCTTCCGATGACGATTTTTATGGTGGCTCTTAATTACACCACCCCCGTCAATGCCGCGATTGCCAACCAGTTTGAAATTATTTATTCGCTTATTTTATCCGCTATCATTTTAAAAGAGCGTCCTACGGCTAAACAGATTGGCGGCTCGGTACTAATTTTACTGGGCGTGGGGTTAATTGTATTAGAAGGGGGAACCTCTATCCAGGCCAAAGGGGATTTAATGGTAGTGGGGTGTTTGTGGATGTATCAGGTAAGCCACATTTTTGCCAAAAAACTCCCCAAAGACCTAGGGCCGCAAACCATTGCCGCCGCCCGTGCCTTGTATGCCATGCCGGCCTTGGGGATTTTGTGTTTGTGCCTGGCGTCATTCCAGGGGCCGCTTCAGTTTGATGTGCATGCGCCCCTATTGTGGGTGGTGTTGGGAGTCAGCGCGTTTGTGAACTATTTTTTAGGCAATTCTTATTGGTACCAAGCGATCCGGAATATGGATTTAAGCAAGGCTACCGCAATCATTCTTTCCTACCCGGTAATGACGTACGTGTTATCCGTCTTTTTCGGGCAGGATAAAGTAACCCTTCCCAAAATACTGGGTATGGTTTTGGCCGTAGGGGGAGCATATATTGTAACGGGGATTGTCAAAGGAGCCAACAAATGAAAAAACTCGTTTTATTTGATTTAGACGGAACATTAGTTACTACCGGCGGGGCCGGTTGTCGCGCGCTTGTAAAAGGGGCCGAGCAACTCTACGGTAAAAAACCACAGTTTGAACATGCCCTCATTTCCGGACGGACGGACCTGGATAATTTTACCATTATATATGGGCTATTGCATAAAGGGAAAAAACCGTCTGCCGCTGAAATCAAAAAAATGGAGCGTGCGTACCTGGCCCAACTGCCCGAAGAAGTGCACGCCTTGGTGCGGGAGAAAAAGTATGAACTTTTCCCCGGGGTGGCGGCCTTCTTAAAAGAACTTTCTAAAGAAAAAGACATCGTGCTTGCGTTAGGAACCGGCAACGTGGAAAAAGGGGCGTTTATCAAGTTAGCGCCCAGCGGCCTGGGGAAATATTTTACCGTAGGCGGTTATGGAACGGACGGACATACGCGGGAAGAAATGCTCAAAGCGGCCGTCAAACGCGCGGAAAAAAAATATAAAACTAAATTTACGCCGGACCAAGTATACGTCATCGGCGACACCCACCGCGATATTTGCGCGGCCAAAAATTGCGGGTTTCATAGTGCGGTCATTACCACCGGGTTAGGCGATCCTAAAAAAATCCTACGTGCCGCGGCCGAGTTAGAAGTAAAAGATTTTACCGAAGTAGCTATGTTACGCGTGTGGCTGGGGCTTAAAACAGACCCCAAAGGTGTCAAACGCGGACGGTATATTATGCCCGCTAGTGCCATTGAACACGTGTTTTTCAGCCGTACCGGCATTGATGAGGACCGCTTGAAAATGCTACGTATCAAAAAATATTCGGACTTGCCTTCCGGCACGATTATGTAGAGGTTGGTATGACCTGGTTCCCTGCTGCAACAGAATTTACGAAGGCGTTAGCCTCGCCGGACCCAACCCCCGGCGGAGGCGCAGCCGCGGCGATGGCGGGGGCGATGGGCTGTGCGCTTTTGTTAATGGCTATCGGTACGACGCTTAAACGTAAAAGTACGCCGGCGGAAGATGTACCCGTATTACAAGAATACCAACATGTATTGCAAGGGCTGCATCACACCCTTACGGATTATATGGCACAGGATGCGGCGGCTTACCAGGCATATGTAACAGCCACGCAATTACCGAAGGAAAATCCCGCCCGTACAAATAAAATGCAGAAGGCGTTGTGGAGAGCCGCTTTGGTCCCGGCGGATACGGCGGCTGCTTGCCGGCATGGGCTGGACGTCCTTCCCTCGGTGCAGGAAAAAATTGCCCCGATTATTTTGTCGGACGTTTTTTGTGCACGTCATTTACTGATGAGTGCGGTGGCGTGTTGCGTGGAAAATATTCGCGCTAATTTGCCTTTTATAACGGATACGGAACGGGTGGCACAATTAACCCGCGTGTTGGAGGAGTATGAATCAAACGGAAAATAAACGTAGTGGTATGCTCAGTACCATTTATAATATGCTTCCCGGCATTGATAATGATTATGCCGCCAAACTGGTGTATACCTTAGAGGATAAAAAAACAGTATCCCAATTACAGCAAGACATTGCCGACTTGGCTGCCCAGTTAAATTCGGATTCCCCGATGACGGATACCACCATTGCTAAAATGTTGCTAGATGAATGTACCCTGGCGGCTGCCTTGCGCCAGTTACGCGTTTACAATAATTCCACCTCCATTACAGAACTATGTGCTGCCTTGAATTTTCCGGCGGCCGATACCGGGGCGTTGTTGGAAACGTATGCCTCGTTTTCTTCTAACTTATATTTTGACGAAGCGTTTGAGCAAGCCCTCGCGCAAGCCAAGCCGGAGAACCAAACCGACGAAGCCCAGGCCCGCGGAGCCCTAGCGATTTTGTTAAAACAGGCGCAGGAAATTCAGGCCCAATCAGCCGAAATAACCGCCCAAAACCGTACGGACATTTTTGCCTTGGCGGACCAGTACCACCTGTCAGTTCAATTAACGGCCCAGTTGGAATTTTTATATTCGCAACCGGCTAGTATTTTAGTAAAACCCGCGTTTGAAAAATTAGTAGAAACTTTTCTGCCGCTCAATGCACAACCCTCCCTTTGTGCTTCCTTGGCGGCCCGGGTTTTGTTATGCCAGCTGACCCCAAAAGATGCACAAAATGCGTTGATAGCTTCCCGGTTGTTAAATAATGAATTATTAGAAGAAGATTTACTAATCATTGCTTGCCGTTACTTAAAAGTAAAAACACCGCAAGATATTGCCGACGCCTTTGACGGCGTGCTTAAAAAATTGCCGTATGCCTTTAGCCCGGAAGAAAACCTTGGGCTAGCGGTGCGGGTGCTCTTAGACGGTACGCCGGAAAGTTTTCGGGCGGCTGCCCAAGCCGCTACGTTACGGCGGGATACCGAACTGTTGCGGCGCAACTTATCTAAAAACCCATGGTATGCCGGGTATGAGTATGATTTAGCCCAACATTACGGCGGCAAGAAAAATGCGGCTGAGTTAGAAGCGCGTATGCGCGAACAACTGCAAGCCCTACCTTATTGTATATCGGAAGCAGACAATAAAGAACTGGCTTGTAAAGTACTGCTGGGTACACTCAGCCAGGAAGAAGCCATTAAACAAGCTACTTACATGCGGGATTTAAAGGCGAAAGCTGTTACCGAAGGGTTGACCCCGGGGATTTTGAAACATTACCTGGGTACCAAACCGGCGGGTGAATTAACTGCGTGGTTACAGCAGGCGTTAGCTCCGTATACGTTCTGGAAAGCGAACCGCCCGAAACATGTTTTTGCCCTGCGTACCTTAGTGGACGAGTTAAACGGCACACAGGAACACCGCGTTACCGCTTTTGTGTTGGACAGATTGGAGGATGGATGTTCTATTGAATTAGTAGAAGATATGCTACAAAGCATTGAACAGAAAAAAACGGATCCGCAATCGTTAGATGAATTCTTGGAAAATTACAAGCGCAACCGGTTGCCCGTAAAAAACGGATAAAATACTGTAAAAATGTGTGATAATTTGCTATGCTTTTATCATACCGTAATATATTTAATGCAAGGGTGAAAAAATGAGATACTGGGTATATATTAACGAGAAGGTAGAAGGTCCATACGAAGAAAATGAATTAGTAACGGTTTCGGGGTTTACACCGGAGACGTTGATTTGCACGGAAGAATCTGCTTCCAGCGGGGAACAGGAATGGAAAAAAGCCAATACAATTTTTGAATTTGATGAAGTCCCTGTGGCAGATCCCTCGCAAGAGATCCGTCCGTTAGAAGAACAAACGGTTCCCACGTTGCCCGTTACGCCGGTAATAGACACGGCGGAACTACTGAAGAAATTAGATTCTTTGAGTAGTGATGTGTCCCAGCTACAATCTAAGTTGGACTCTATGCAAACCCATTTAGATTCTGCTTTGGAACGGAATAAACATTTAGCCGAACAGGCGATTCAAGCGGCCCGTGCTGCAGACCACGCTGCCGCGCAACCGGCTGCGGCTGCTCAGCCCGTATCTGCAGCGGAAACGGCTGCTTCGCAAGAAGCCCCTGTAGAGCCGGATTACCCGGCCCAGGCTGCCCCGGAAGAAGAAGAAATTGTAATCCGTTCTGCTTTAGATTCCATTTACGGCGGCAAACTGATAGAGGAAACCCCTGTTTTAGAAGACGATACCGTACAAGATTTATTGCCGCACAAATCTCCTAAGAGTGCGGAAGAAATCGGCCAGGAATTAGAGTTTATTCCGTTGCCGGAAGATTCCACCCCGGCTGATGCAGAAGGGCCACAAATTGAAAAACAGGAAGTGAAAGCCCCGTTGGATGAATTTGCTGATTTGCAGCTGGAACCGGAAGAGGTAGTGGACACTCCTTCTGCGGAAGAAGCCGGAAAAGATGCCCTGATTGACGAGCTGACTGTTTCGCCCAAAGAAGATATTTTAGACCAAATTATCCAGGAACATCAACAGGAAGAACAACTGGCTGCTACGTCCGCGGAACCGGTTGCCAACGAGCCGGAAGTATCTAAGAAAAAAAGTTTTTCTGCTGCCGCAGCCGCTTTGACAGCGGGCGGTTTAGCCGCAGCGGCCGCTACCGTTTTTGGCAAAAAAGACAAAAAAACGGTTCCCGAAGAAGAACCCATGGCGGATTTACAATTAGAAGAAGTGGCCTCGGCTGAACCGTTGGCAATTGCGACGGATAAAAATAATCCGGACCAGGTGGAGCCTGTGTTGCCGGCGGAAGAAATGCCGCAGGATATTCCGGTTGAAGAACAACCGGCCGAAGAAGCCCCGGCCCCGGCTGATTTGCCCGGCTTAGCGCAGGAAGAAGTCCCTGTCGCGCAAGAAGTGGTTGCGGAAGAAACTCCCGCTGCTGCGGCTGATTTACCCGGTTTAAATCAAACGGAAACTCCGGCAACCGAAGAACCGGCCTCGGCCGAAGAAGCTCCGGCCCCGGCTGATTTACCCGGTTTAGAAAGCGTTGCTGCTCCGCAGGCAGAAGCCCCGGTTGCAGAAGAAACACCCGCTGCTAAAGCGGATTTACCCGGTTTAGAAAGCGTTGCTGCTCCGCAGGCAGAAGCCCCGGTTGCGGAAGAAACACCCGCTGTGGCTAATTTACCCGGTTTAGACAGTATGGGGCAAACCCAAGAACAAGAGCCGGCTACGCCTGTTGAATCGGACCCGGCCCAGCCGTGGAAAGAAGAAAGCGACGTGATTGAAGAATTAGTTCCGCAACAATCTGTAGAAGAGTTAGTAGTGGAAACCGTTCTTACAACAGCGGATTTAGAAACGAAGGATATTCCCGGCGCAGTCATACCGGGCGAAAAACAACCGGCGGAAGAACCGGCGGTAAAAGAACAACCTGTAGAAGAATCTTCCGTATCTGCCGAACCATCCGTACAGGAACCGCAGCAGGTTCCTTCCCAAGAAGGGGCAGATATCCAGTTAGAAACATTGTCGCAAGAAGCTCCTGCCCAAGCGGACAATCAATCGCCTGTATTTGATAATACGAATTTAGCAGCTGCCTTGGCGAGTGCCGGGGAAGAAAATATCGCCCCGACTGAAACCCTGCCTGCCAGTAATCCGAATGATTTAACGGAAATTGAACTCAAAGAAGGTTCCACGTACCTCATTTCGGACTTTGTGCCACCTGCCCAATTAACGGATAACGTGGCGGATGGTGTGAATTCAAAAGAGCAAACCGAAGACGCAACGCCCGGGAAAAAGAAAGATGCTCCGTATCAGGATATGATGGCTACCTCTACAGTGCCTAATACCGCTTCATTAGAAATTGGGGATTTGCCGGCAGATGTAACGGACACGGCCCCGGCTACTGAAAGTGGGGTTTCCATTAAGAGTTTAGAAGATACTATCCAGGCCAAACGCGGGGCCTCGTTGGACATTAGAACCATTCCCATGATACCCGAACCCGGAGAGGACCGGCTGGACTTAACGACAGACTTAAATGACGTCAATGCCCAGCATGATTTAAAAACTTCCGGGGGCATGTCCAAAGGAACCAAAATGGTGGTGTTTTCGTTAATGGGATTGTTAGTGTTACTGGTTGGATATGCCGTGTTAGGGCTGATGCACCTGTTGCCGGACTCTATAAACGTGTTATCTAAGAAAGCCAAACCCGCAGTTGCGACTGCCCCGGCGCAAGAGTTGTTGTCTCCTGTAGAGGAACCTGCCGTGCCGGCAGTTCCGCCGGCTCCGTCCCCGGTGGAACAAGCACAGGCCAAAGTGCAACACTTTCCGCTTCCGAACGGATATAGTTTGAAGGCGTTTATTGAAACCAAACACGCAACGGTGGCAGCCGGACAAATTGAATGGACGGCCGCGGATGCAGTAGAAGCGGATAATTATTCCGTATCTGTTAAAGTTCCGCCGGAAAATCCGCAAAGTTTGCAAACGGCTTACCGTTTCAATTACAATATGGTAACAGGAATTTTGAACCCGACCAACTCGGACGCTAAAAACCTGTTAGACCAAGCCTACGGCAAAACGCAGGCGGCCAAGACGCCGGCCAAACAAACGGCCGCCAAACAGACTACCGCGCGCAAGAATACGACGGCCCGCACCGGTACCCGCCGTACCACTACCCGCAGATAGTAGATAAGACTTCGTTTCATCTTCCAAACCCCCGGTTCAACCGGGGGATATTTTTTGCTGTCAAAATGAGTTTATTTTTGGGAGTTGTTTTTAGGTCGTTATTTTTTAAAAAGCTTGCATTGTTTTTTTTTTTGGTAGATTTTAGGTATAGCGAAAGAAAAAATTATATAAATACAGGAGT
>CALAFB010000031.1 GCA_937891135.1 uncultured Elusimicrobium sp. | reverse complement strand
AAGATTATATACATTTGACAATATTAAATTGAATTCAAAACGTGCACACTTTATTAAAAAGGAGATAAAACAATGAACGGCAACGACAATACCATCAACCTCAAAGACGGTAACGATAACCTCGTACTTAACGGCGACAACAACACTGTTACAGCAACAACAGGTACTAAAAACATTAAAATTACAGGCGACAACAACAACTACACAGGCTCATCCGACTCCAACGTAGTTACTGTTGACGGCTCTTCTAACATAATCACAGGCGGAAACAGCGCTGATATTATCACTGTCCACTCAGGAAGCGATAACACTGTTAATTCCGCAAACGGAAACGATATCATTACAGTACAAAGCGCAATTATAAATGTTATAAAAAGACCAGACATCACCCTGGAAAAAACATCCCTTCCAAAATTATCACATCCAAATATATGCTGCACGGATGGTGCTGCATTTTTCAAAGCTGCGTTCATTTTTGTCGGACTATACGGCGTCCAAAATAGACTTATAAAAGAAATAATAAGTAATGGTTTATCTAAATTACGTAATATTTTCTTCATACTTAATCGTCGTTATCGTTAGAAAATTCTTCCATGAGTTTAGTAAGGCCGTCGCTTTCCGTTGGCTTACGGTCTTTGCTATCGGTATTCATACCTAAAGCCCTCAACGCCTTTTGCGTCTGCGTTGTCAGGTCTAAGTATAGTTTTTCCTTGGGGCTGATACTCTCGCGGTTGTTACCCTCGCGGGAAATCTCTACGTTTACGGCTTTGTGGCCACAACTAAAAATTTCCTCTGCAAGTATTTCAGTCCTTACCATGAGTTGCGCCGTAATGGTGGCTTGCAAAGCCATTTCAGACGTGTATTTGCCTTGCTTTTTGAGCAACTTAACAATATACTGCTTTTTGTACCCGATACGCTTCTGTATAGCCGCCGTAGCCTCTGCCGTTCCGCTGTCGTAGGCCAAATCTACGCTGCCGCTTTCCTTGGCCCTGTTTTGCTCTGAACGGTTATTTATGCGGTCTACCATCTTATCCACCGTCGTAGTGCGCCCGGCGTTCATATCGGCTACCATTGCGCGGGCGTAGGTCTTTACAAACATCGGTACTTCGGCGTTGCTCTCTAAGTCTTTCAGTTCGTCAATATTCAGGGCTAACAGGGTTTCGTACCACGAAAAATATTCATCGCGGCTAATACCCTGAAACGCCTTGGCCTTATCAGGCCCCATAAGTTTTTCCCGGTATTCAGGTACGCGGTTTCGGGGTCTGCCTTTCGGGTTGGTAATCTGGCCTTTCTGAAAAGGCTTGCGCTTTTCCAAATTTGCCAAACTATTAGGGTTCATCTTACGTTTCGCCATATCAATTATATTTTGCTACTTATTCAACTATTAAGGGTGCGGGCGTATTAGGCCCGCTCCCCGGATTAAAACGGCACGTCTGCGCCTCCACCTGACGGCGCGGCAAACGGCATATCGTCGTAACGATTTGACGCTGCGCTGCCGCCACTCCCACCGCTGCCGGTGTGTCCGTTTCCTGCTTGGTTGCTCATAGCGTTTACGGATTTTTTTTGTTAGACTTTTCGCCTCCTATCTCCTGCCAAAGTTCCCGGCGATTAGAAACTTTATTAACGGTGGCATACCGCTCTATTATACCGTCGTAGATGCCTACGTAGAAATCGTATAACTCCGGGTTTTCTTCGATGGTGAAAGCCTCCACGTTACCGCTGCTGCGCAAATTCGCGCTACCGTGTATCACTATCTTACGGCCTCCGCGTGTCTCAAAGGCTATCACCTTGGTATGAACGAAAGCGACGGCCATTTGAAATTTATCGTCTATATCCAAACGCTTGTAGACGTAGGGTATTAACTTGTATCTTTCGTGACTATAGAAATAATGGCTAATCACTAAGTCTAACCGCTCTATCCAACCTTTAGCCATCAGGTTATGAAAACTATCGACGTTGTTTTCTGATAGCGAAAGCGTAGATGCTATCATACGTTTGCAGACGGCTTTTTGTGCTATCAAATAGGCTTCTATAAAGTCGCCAAAAATGAAACTGCCATTAACCACTACGTCGGCACGCTCTCCAAAGTCTAACCGCAATTCACGGGCAAGTTTGACCGCATTTTCGTAGGCGTAAAACCCTTTGGGCTTAACGTACACTTTCGGTTTCATATACCGGGTTTCCTCTGAATACTTTTGCTTGGCGTTCACGTCAAAGTAGTTTAGATTAAGGTCTTTCAACTCTAACCCAACGTCGCCAAAGTCCAGGCTTTGCAGTTGTATTTCTTCAACGGCCATAACCGAAACGTCGGCCTTGCTTTTTCTACGTCTTTTTTCCATAATTCAAAATCGTACTAACTAAAACCGGCTTACCCCCACAGCCCCAAAAAACCACTCACGCACGGAGAAAGGGATGGGCGAGGTTCAACCGAGGTAGGGAGTGTTAAAAAATGACCGCCCCCTTTAACATTTTTAACAATATTAAACAAACGAGAAATTTTTTACAAAAACGCGCCATCTGCTCGGATGCCCGGCGTTTCGCGTGTGCCTTACCACTACGGCCCATTTCAGTATGAGTAAGTACGTGGCAATCGTGGCACAAACTCCGCAAATTGTGAATATCGTACATAAGCGTTTCTTTCTCTCGCTGTGTCAATCCATCTTCTACGGGCGTTACGTGGTGTACTTCGGTAGCCTCTTTGGTAATACCGTTTTCCTTGCACCTCTCGCAAAGCGGGTCACTCGTAAGTTTGGCCTTACGCAATCGTAGCCACCTGTTTTTGTGTATCATGCTAACGTAGTCTTTATCTTTCGCCATCGTCGTATATTGTTTAGTTGTTACTTAACTGCTGCACTATGCTTTCTTATCAGGTAATTAAGACTATCCAACAAACTTTGTTGTACGCCTTTCTTATTCTCCAAAGCGGCTACGGCTCTTTCGTCTACGGTATTGGCGCAAACCAACTTGTAGACTTGTACCGGGTACTGCTGGCCCTGACGGTGTAGGCGGGCGTTGGCCTGTTGGAATAACTCTAAGTTCCAACCTGTGCCGTACCAAACTATATAGTGGCCACCGGCTTGCATATTCAGGCCAAACGCCGTAGATGCCGGGTGCGCTAATAGTACGTCTATCTTTCCGGCGTTCCACTCTTTCAACTCGGCTTCGCCCTGATACACCTTAACGCGGTAGCCTTTCAGTTTCTTTGCTATGCGGTCTATGTCGTGTTTGAATTGGTAGAATACCAAAACGCTGTTACCGTTTGCGGCCTCTATAATCTCGGCCAACCTGTCTAACTTCTCGTCGTGTACCTCATGCACGTTTCTATCTTCGTCGTATATTGCACCGTTGGCAAATTGGCTTAGTTTGTTCATAAGGCCCGCTGCGCTGTTGGCTAAGATGTTCGCGGCCTCGCCTGTGTGTTCTTCCTGAAACTCCAAAACCTTTTCCTTTTCAAACTTCGTGTACGCGGCCATGACTGACGGCGTAAGCTGCACCTTGACCGTATGCGCCATCAGGTCGGGTAACTGCAAATAGCCTTTGGCCGGCATCGACAAACATATATCGGCAATCTTGCTTCTTATTATCTCGTCGCAACCTTTCTTCACGTCGCAACGTATTACGATGTTATTTCTTTGGTAGGTCTCAAAGTAGGTTTCCCGGTACTTCGTTACTGACTTACCCAACCTTGCGCCCATGTCTATACAATACATTTGCGCCCAAAGGTCTATCAGGCCATTGGGGGCCGGTGTTCCTGTCAATCCGATAACGCGGCTAACCGTCGGTGTCGCCATGC
>CALAFB010000030.1 GCA_937891135.1 uncultured Elusimicrobium sp. | reverse complement strand
ACCGAGTGTTTGCCGCCTGCAAAGGCGGCAGGCCACGGCTATTATGATTTGGTCAGTTACTGGGCTCTATCATAATGGCCGTTTTATTATGTAGACGCCCGGTAATCTATCCATATATAAGGAAAATCGTATGAAAATAAATACAAAAGCGTTTACGCTTATAGAGTTGTTAGTAGTAGTGTTGATAATCGGTATTTTGGCAGCCGTGGCGTTGCCGCAATACCAAAAAGCCGTATTAAAAGCCCGTTTCGCAGAGATTGAAGTGAATTTACGGGCTATGTATTATGCGCAACAACGGTATTATTTGGAACACAACGCATATGCTACAGATGTATCTGCGTTAGATATAGGCGTGCCCGCTTGTAAGTGTTTGCCCGGGCTTTGCAATGAATGTGAATATAAGTTGAATATGATGAAAATAGGAGAGCCAATGTATGGGTTTAGTGCCGCAAAGTATGGCGGAAGTACTTATGCTTTTTATATTCCCTTGGAAGATAGTACTTATACACAAAAAGGGTATATCTATCCGAATTCGTTACCGGATGATATGAAACAAAAATTAGGTTTTGTACAAACAGGTTGTGAACAAAATGGAATGTGCCATTGGAGTGGTTTATAATGAAGTGGCTCTAACAAATTGCCCGCCTATGTATTCGCATAGGCGGGCGTAAATAGTTCTTGAGTAACTGTCTATTTAATCAATTTATCAATTTCTATGGTTACCTGTTCTTCCATGTCCGGGCGGTATCCTTCCCACACTTTGACGGATTGGTGCTTTTTGTCAAACAGCACTGTATGCGGCAAACCGGTTACGCCGACTCCTTCTGCCAGTTCACCTGCATTATACAAGGCTTTGGCGGTAAAACCGTGTTCTTCTATAGCATCTTTTACGGTGCCGGGGGTGGGGTCCATAAACGCGCCGACAATTTCCACCTGCCCTTTATATTTTTCGTTCAATGCATTCACCGCGGGCATAGTTTTTTTGCACCACGGGCACCACGAACCCATAAATACAATAAGCACCGGTTTTCCGTTGTAATCCTCGGCAGACCACATCACATCTTCTTCCGTTACCACAGGCAGTTGGGCTTGGTTTAACGTAACTACCGTGGGCAAATCCGGCATACGCGGCATACACGCGGTGGCTAAAATGGCTAAAGCAACTACAGCAATTAACTTTTTCATAGGTTCTCCTAACGATATTTTTACCCCGCAACAGGGTTATATATGATAGAATACAAAAGATGAGTAAATTTATCAATGCCTTAGCCAGCTTTTTAGGCGAACGGGTAGATATTTTGATTATGCCGCGCCGGGGTGGCAGTACCAAATTTAAAATGCGCCGGCTGACGCTGATTATCGTCGGGCTGATTTGGTTATTTATTACCGGCGCGGGCGTTTTGTTTTTTGTACGTGGATATGATTACAATATCATCAAGGCCGATAACAATTTAATGCGTATGAAACTACAGCTGATTGCAGACGAACTGGAACGCGGCCGCAAATACTTGGAACTCACTCGCACGACGGAAAATCAAATGCGTCAAATGTTGGGTATGCCCGGGGGGAAGTTTATCAATTTACCCAAAGGGTGGGAAGAAACCAAAGCGCAGGAAGATGCCCGCGCCCAGGCCTTGTTTGAAACTGATTTAAAAGATATGGACGAAGAAGATTTTGAACATTATATTGACGAATTGGAAGAAAGTGCCAAAACCCGTTTAGCCGGTTTCCAAGAGATTGCTTGGTACTTTGCCAATAAAAAAGAAGGCAGCAACTCTACCCCTTCTATCCGGCCGTCTAGTGCTAAAATCAGTTCTAATTTTGGGTACCGCTTGGACCCGTTTGGCCGCCGTACCTCTAAAAAACATAACGGGGTGGATTTTGCCGGCAAGCCGGATAGCCCCATCGTGGTTACGGCAGACGGCGTGGTACGCCATGCCGGGTGGGTGCCCAGTTTTGGGCAAGCTATTTTGGTAGACCACGGGCTTGGATACTCTACGCTGTATGCGCATACGACGGGGATTGTTGTAAAACCCGGTGATGTAGTGAAGCGGGGCGATAAAATTGCTACAATGGGTTCTAGCGGGCGTTCTACCGGAACGCATTTACATTATGAGGTGTGGAAAGACGGGCAAGCCGTCAATCCACGCAATTATTTTAAGTAGTACAGAAGGAGAAGTAGTATGGGATTTTTGAAAAAAGATTCTGATTTTTCTTCCGGCGAACATTTTTCCGTTGTGAGTGCGGAATGTTACTTCCAGGGCACCTTAAATGTGCAAGGTTCTCTGCGGGTGGACGGTACGTTGGAAGGTTCCGTAGATAACGCGCGCCACGTGATAGTGGGCGACGGCGGGAAAATCGTCGGGGATGTAACGGCCGAAATTATAGTTTGCGGCGGAGATATAGAAGGCAATGTCTGTGCAGAAATGTTGGAAGTACTTGCCAAAGCCTCTATTACGGGGGATGTCCGTGCCAAAAAAATGATTGTGGAAGAAGGCGGCCGCATTGACGGACGCTGCAAAATCGGCGAGGACGGCCCCGCCGCAGATGATAACGAATAAGGAGAAAACAAATGATTTCATTTTTTAGTAAACACAAAAAATCTATTTTAATAGTTACGCTTGCGTTTTTCTTGGGCAGTATTGTTTACATCGGGTTGGATGTGTATTCCCGCAGTAACTATAGTTTAACAGCAGCAAAGGTGGGGGCGGAACCCATTTCCTACCGGGAATTATATAAGGTAAGCGACCGTTCTGCCAACCAATTGCGCAGCCAAGGGGTTGACGTAGATGAAGATATGATGAAGTTTTTGCAACAGCAAGCATTAAATGGGCTTGTGGTGGTAGAGATTTTAAATCAAGCGGCTAAACAGGCGGGGCTACATGTATCGGACTATGAAGTGGCCTATGATATTAAAACTTCTCCGTTATTTGTAGGGGCAGACGGAAAGTTTGATAAAAAGCAATATGAATATGCCGTGCGTCAACTGTATCAGGTTTCCCCGGCCGAATTTGAACAGCAATACCGCCGCCAAACATTAGCGGACCGTTTCCGCCGGACGTTATATTCTATGTATAAACCTACGCCGGAAGAAGTCAAATACTCTTATCAAATTCAACACGGTAACTTAAACGGTTTTGAAGAAAATAAATCCGGTTTTATGACGGCTTTCATGGAAACCAAACTGGAAACGGCACCCGATGCATTTTTTGATAATTTTACGAATACCGTCAAAGTACAGAACTTTTTAAACTAACTTATGAGTAACGAAATGTTAGTAGTGGGCTCCGTTGCCTTTGATACCATTGAAAACGCCAACGGCCGTGCAGAGCGCGTGTTGGGCGGTGCGGCCAGTTATGCTTCTATCTGTGCCAGTTATTTTACGCAACCGTCCATAGTGGCCGTGGTAGGGACGGATTTCACGCAGGAATACCGTGAACCGTTTGTGCGGCGCGGGGTGGATATTACCGGTATGGAAGTCAAAGACGGGCTGACGTTCCATTGGGGCGGCAGTTACGACGCAGATTTTAATACGGCTTTTACTAAATTTACGGACTTAAACGTATTTAAAGATTTTAAACCTGTTTTATCTAAAGAGCAGCAAAACGCTAAGGCCGTGTTTTTGGCGAACATTGACCCGGAGTTGCAACTTTCCGTTTTACGGCAAGTCAAGCATCCGCGTTTGGTGGCGTGCGATACCATGAATTATTGGATTTCATCTAAAAAAGAAACGCTACTTAAAGTCATCAAGCAAATTGATATTTTGTTTTTAAATGAAAATGAAGCCCGACTTTTGACGGGCATTTATAATCTGGTGCAAGCCGGCAAATGGCTGCTTGCCAAGGGCGTCAAATACGTAATTATTAAACTGGGTTCTAACGGCTCTATGTTGGTGAGTAACAAAGGCATTGCCCAGCTGCCGCCGTATATTTTAGAGCACGTGCACGACACCACCGGCGCGGGCGACACATTTGGCGGCGGATTTACGGGCTATTTAGCCAGTCAAAAAAATTGGAATAATGTGCAAGCCATTAAACGTGCCATGATGATTGGCAACGTGATGGCCTCATTCACGATTGAGTCTTTTAGCGTCGTGCGTTTAGCCGGGCTTACACAACCCGTGATTAACAAACGCCTCAAAGAATATACCGATATGCTGCGGTTTGATTAACCGCAACATTTACCAATACGTATACCATGGTGTCCACGCATAAACGGGGTTTGTGCTGAAACTCCGGCAAATTTTTTCGTTAAGTGCGCTACCAATCCCGTTGCATACAAAATACCCGGGTTTCACTGCGTTGGTATGTAGGTAGGAAATGGAAATCCCTAGCCCCGCCCATAATATTACTGACTCGCTGCCTAAGAAGAAGCATTGTTGACCTGGACGCGGGTTGTTGCAACTTATAGATTCCGCAGGGATCCTCACATCTAAATCATCCCAATTGGTAGTATAATAACCATGTTCAAGATAAAATCTTTCATTAGCCTGTGCAATGCTCCGCAGCACAGGTAGTTGGGCGGCAATGCTCGATTTCTTTACCATAAATTGATATTGCGGTAACGCCACCGCTGCCAGGATGCCAATGATGAGGACTACGACCAAGAGTTCAATGAGCGTAAACCCGTGGTTTCCTTCTCCCCTTGAGGGAGAAGGTGGGCGGAGCCCGGATGAGGGGGTATACCATAAAGGTGTCATCCCCAAGGGTTTCTGTTGGGGATCTCCCGCTTTCCTTTCGCAAGTAAGTACAGTAGCTGTAGTGTATAATGAATTTGTTTCGTGGGTATCTGTTTTTTCTTTCATCAAACACTTCTCTTTCAAAAACAGATGAGGAAGATTCCCGAACCTTGCGGGCCGCCACATTCTCAGCAGTGACAGTTTATTGATAACTTCATTTCCTATTTGCGTAAAACCCCGCCGGGTGTTTTTTGTGGTCATTGAATGCTCCTTTTCAACTGCTTTTGGAGCATATAAAAACGGCTGCTACATATGAGTTCGTGTCGCGTTCGCATACATATTAGCCGTAGTTTTCCACCCTATTGGGTGGAAAACACTCAACACAAAACAGCAGGATTATAAGTTTCGCTGTCTTGTATCTATTATCGGCTATTTTTGGAGCGACACGAAACTCTTGGTTTCCCAATAGTAACCTGTACTCTTACAGTACAGTTCCAAAAACAGGTTTGAAATTTTGATTTACTACCTTTTTATTTTAACATAATTTTAAAACAGTTTGGCGACTGCCGGGTCTTCCATACATAAATAGACAACGGTCTTAGGAAATGTCTTACGCAGGAGCGGCACTAAAAATTGATAGGCTTCCAAGCGTTGTGCGTCGCTATAGCGCATTTTGCCGTCAAAATCTAATAGAAATTCGCCGTCCAAAATTGTGTTGTGCGGGAAACGCATTTCAATTTGTTTTTTAAGTTCCCGGCTAAAACGCAGCGTGCCCACGCTAATCCAAGCAATTTTGTCGTGCGGCAAAGTGTCTGCCATTTCGGCTACGGTGCGGGCGTAACCCAGTTGATATCCGTCATAAATGACAACGGGGTCAAAGTGAAACCCAATACGGTACCCGGCGCGGGCAACCTCGCACGCGGCCTGTAAGCGGGCGGTTAGCGGGGCCGTAAAATGTTCGGCGTTGGTTGTAATGGGCCCGGCATTGACGGACCACGATACAACGACATTTTCACATCCGCCCGCCTGTAATAACCCGCCGATGTTTACACTTTTGGTTTTAAATTCAAACTGCAAGTGCGGGCGTTTGCGAAAGAACGGCACGATTTGCGCCGAATATTGGGTAAGGTCATCAAATACCAGCGAGTCTGTAAATTCCCCGCTGCCGATACGCGGCCTGTCAAACGGCCCTTTGCGAAAATTTCCGGCGTCAATTTTAGCCAAAAATTCATCTACATTAGCCGGCCATAAAATAGCGTGTAAATTTTGGTATTGCTGCAAGAAACAATACTCACACTCAAAGCAGCATCCAAACCCCAAATTTACTAAATTGTACCCGCATCCGGCGGAACCGCAGCTGCACGGGCACGGTTTTAAAAAGTCGTATTTTTCTTGGTGAATAAGCAGCGTTTGGGTGCGCTTGGAAAAATTTTTACTGCCTACGTGTGTTTTGCCGTCTGTTTTTTTAAACTGCGCGTGTGGAAAAGCGCGGCGTACGCGGTCCGCCAACGGAGTATCTTGGACGGAGGTTTCTATGTAAACGGTTGTTGGCGAAAATGGGTGAACGGTTAAATCGGCCTCTTGCGCAGGGTCTAGTTCTAATTTGGGCAAATAAAATTGGTCTTTGCGGGCCGTTTTAAAATTAACCGGGTACCGCTTTTGCAGCAAAATTTTTTTGGCGTGCTCAAAGGTTAAATTTTTTTCGGCCGGTAAAATTTCCGTCCACGTCGTTTTATCCCGTTTGGCAATTTCATACACTAGGCGCACCAGTTCGCGTTGTTTGTTGGGGCCTATTTTAGGAAGTAAACCAGTTAGGTAATTTTCAATTTCGGTAATTTGCATAGTTGGCTCCTAGTTCTGCGGCGCGCGCATTTTGGGTAATTTGCAGCGCACTACGGGCCCCGGTTAAGGCACAGGTTACACCGGGCTGCGCCAGCACCCATTGCAACGCCCATTGGACGGTGGAAACACCATATTGTGCCGCCTTTTCTTGCACGTGGGCTACCTGCTTTTGGGCTTGCTGAAAGGGTTCCCCGCGGTAACATTTATAAAAATAGTTGCGGGCATCAGCCCGGCGGAAATTGGGCTCTTTTTGGTATTTCCCGCTTAAAATGCCGCCGCACAAACTGCCGTAACTTATAAAACCGGTCTGGTATGTACGGGCAATTTCCAACGCGGTAAGCCCCTTTGCCGGATGTACATAAGACAGTTCTTCTTGTACGCAAGCAATCAGCCCCGTAGCCAACATCTTAGGCAGTATTTCTGGCGGGATATTACATACCCCAATATGGCGAATTTTTCCTTGCGTTTGCAACCGGGCTAGTGTTTGCAGCACTTCTTGCCAGGGTACGTTAGGGTCTAAATAATGAATAAAATAGAGGTCTATATAATCGGTATTTAAATTTTTTAAGGAATTTTCTAATTGGGCGAGCAGGGTTTGCGGGCGTAAATCGTGGTCGGTCCACGAGCCGTTTTTCACAAGCCCGCACTTTGTGGCTAGCAACACTTGTTGCCGTTTGTTTTTTAAAATGCGGCCTAAAACGGGTTCGCTTTCTCCGTAAATAGGGGCCGTATCTATCAAATTGATGCCTGCGTCCAAAGCGGCATAAACCGTTTCTTGTGCATCTAAAAAATCCGTATTTCCCCAATCGGTTGTGCTGCCGAAAGCCCACGTTCCTAATCCAATGACGGATACGTTTAAGCCCGTATTTCCCAGGGCGCGGTATTGCATATTACCAGAGTCCGTTTTCAGCCATAAAACACGCATTTACGGCGTGAATGTCGGCCTGTGTAGCGGCGGAAAAAGCGGCCTGGCTTTGCGCGCCGGGCTGAAACCAAATTTCTTGAACATGCTTTTCAACACATTGGGCTACGGCTTGTTCTAAGGCGGCCGGCGGGATAACCATAATGGCAACGTCCACCGGACCGGGGACTTCTGCTAACGAAGTATCAAACGATTGCCCGTCCACGTGCCCGCCCTTGGGGTTAATGCCGTATACGCGGAACCCTTTTTGCAGCAGGGTGTGAAAAATTTTATAACCGTATTTGGCCGTATCTTGCGAGGCCCCAAATACGGCGATTGTTTTATTTTGATACGGGCTAGGCATTCGGGATTCCAAAATTACTACCCATGGCTTGGGCGGCCATCATCTGAGATTCACGGATGGATTTATTAAAAACCGTTTTAATTTCTTCGGCTAATTCGGCGGGCGCGGCGTTTTTGGCTTCGTCTGTAACGCGCACTTCTTTTACTTCCATAGAGCCGTTCATGGTAATTTCTATCCAATGCTTGGGCCCTTCGGTTTTAATGACCATATTGTCCAGCCGTTTTTTAATTTCTTCCATTTGTCCTTTTAATTTCCACAAATCTTTTAATTGTCCTAATTTATCAAACATAATTTCTCCTTAATATTGTTTTATATATTGTAACTTTTATAACTCCACCGCCGCAAATGTGCGGATAAATACGGCCGAACAACGTACCTTTTTCCCGGGGAAAATATGCCGGGCCGCAGCCTGGTATATTTCTAATTGTGGGCGGTATTTTTGGTTAAACAAAGAGGGTTCTTGTCCGGAAGTTACTTGGTCTGTTTTGTAATCCAACACCCAAATATCCCGGGACGGGGTTTCTAATACCACGTCTATAATTCCGTTTTGAATGGTTCCGTCTGCCTGTGCCAGCGTAAAGGGCATTTCACACGCCAGTATGTTGCACGTACGTATTTCTTGGAATAATGCAGAATTTAGAAACGGTGTCAACAACGCCAGGGCTTCCCCGGTCCGGTTTTGGGTTCCGGTTTGGCGGGCTGCCTGTGTACAAGCCGCAGTTACATCTTCGTAAGGGGTACTCAGTAACAATTCCAACGTGCGGTGGCAAAGGGTTCCCAGTTCGGCTGCGCGGTGTTGTTCTTCGGTCAGTAACGGGGAATTTGCCAGTTCGCTGGGGGAAACAGTCAGTGCCGTTTTGCGCAGGGCTAAGTAGGCCGCTTGACGGAGTTTATTTTGCCGGGCCCACGCGGCCCAATCGGGCTCTTGGGGAAGTGCCGCTTCCGGTCCGAAAAAGTGAGGTTGGTAAATAAAATCTTTCGGTGGTAGATAAGGAAAATTCTGAACCGGAATTTGCAGCGTTTCTTGTTCGGTGCGAAGGACGCTGTCCGTCCCATTCGGGAATAACCCGGCTTGCAAAAAAGGCAGGGCTGCTTTTTGGGCTCCGTTTCGTCCGTCTGCTACTAAGAGTAGTTTTTCTTTGGCGCGTGTAAGGGCTACATACAAAATACGTATTTCTTCGTACCGGCTGTGCTTTTGTTGTTCTTCTTCTAAAAAAGCTAAATTTACGTCGCTTATTTTGCCCGCGCGTAACCCATACATTTGGTATTGCCAGGAAAACAAATGGGTGGGGGGCGGCGGGGCCGTTAGTTCTTTGCGGGACAAATCAGCTAGTATAACGACGGGGAATTCCAACCCCTTGGATTTATGAATGGTTAATAGGGAAACGGCATCTTTAATTTCATCAGCCGGGGGAAGTGTCAAATCTTCCGGTTCTTCGGCAAGGATACGTTCCAATTCGCTGATGAAAGATTCAAGCGTACCGTCTGCTGCATATTGAGTCGCCCACAAGGCAAATTGGTTTAAATGGGCTAGCGTGCGCTCCCCGTCATATGCAGCGGCGCAAGCCTCGGGTAAAAAAGTTTCGGTAAGTAGGGTGTGAATCAGCGTTGGGAGCGTTACCCGTCCGGCCAGTTGGTGAAAATGTTGGATGAGTGCGGCACACTCCTTCGTTTGGGGATGAGCCGCTAATGCCGCCAACGAAAAACCGTGTTTACTGAATTGAAATAGGGTTTCATCTGTAATAGCTCCTAACGGGCTGCGTAATACGCCTGCTAATGCAAGCGGATCTGCGGGATTGGCAATAGCCCGCAACCACAAAATAAAGTCGTTAATTTCCTGTTTACGGAAAAAATCTTTATCCGTTTCCGTCCGAAAGGCAATTCCATATCGCCGTAATGCGTTCATATAAAAATGCAACGAAGTAGCGGAACGGGTTAAAATAGCAATATCAGACAAAGTTAATACACGTCCGTTTGTCCGTGTGTGTTTGCCGGCGTGGTTATAAATCCAGCGGGCCATTTGTTCCGCTTGGTTTTGGCGGTAATCGTCTGCGGTGGCTGTTTGGGCGGAGTCCGGGCAGACAAACAGCCATTCCACGGCAAGGTTTTGGGTAGTATCCGGCGTAAAAATGGGCTCATAAGCCGGTTGAAAGGCAGGTTCTTGTATCATGGCCCGGGAACATATCTGATTGGCTGTTTCAATAATTTCCGGCAGACTGCGGAAATTCCGTCTCAAAAAGCATTTTTGTCCTCCTTGTTTTAAAATAAGCCTGGTAAATTGTTCATAAGCTGTAATGTCTGCCCCGCGGAAGCGGTAAATAGATTGTTTGGGGTCTCCTACCACGAGTAATTTCCCAGGCTGAAGCTGAACATGATTCCACGAAGCAGCCGCGCTGGTTTTTTCTTCGGCTAAAAAAAGCAACAGTTCCCCTTGTACAGGGTCCGTATCTTGGAATTCATCAATAAATAGTACATCAAATTTTTCTTTTAAAAGACTGCGTATTTGTAAATTTTGCTGCAGCAAATTACGGGTTTTAATAATTAAATCATCAAAACTTAATACTCCTTCCAGCCGGCAATCCTCGGTTACGGTTTCTGCTAACGGACGGAGCAAATGATAGGCTTCTAAAAAAAGGGATTGCTTTTCCGGTGTGACGGTTTGGGCAAAGCGGATAAGGGCACGTGCTTCTTCTATGTCAACCGTATCCCAATCCTTATAAGCGGTCGTTGCTAAGGGGGCTATTTCTTCCGGTGCCGGGGAAAGCGGACGGTGTGTTAAAAAATCAGCGGTACGCTGCAGAGAGGTCTTTGCCCAGGCCAGGGCTTTTTCTAGTGCGCGCGGTTTTTTGCCGGGTAATACATACAAATCATATAATTGCTGGGCCCGTGTGGCTTGGGTGGTACATACCCTTGCTAACTTGGTAGCGTGGGCAAAATAATCATAAGGAATGGGTTTTAAACGGGCCATTTCCTGTGCTAAAGATTTTAATTCCGGCAGCGTAATTTCTGCCAGTACTTTTTTCCAACGCTGCGGCTGCGGGGCATGCACGCCTAATTCTATATCTAAAAAATGGTTCCAACGGATTTCAAATATTTGCCGGGCTTTTTGGCCTGTATCAATTTGGGCGTTGGGGGACAAGCCGGCATCCAGGGGAAATGTTTTTAAGATTTCTGCACAGAAACTGTGAATGGTTCCGATATTGGCCCGGTCTAAGCGGGCCAGTACCGCTTCCGTACGTTGGGCTAGTACTTCGTCAGCGAGTTGAAAATGCGTACGTAATAAGTCTAGGGTCCGGTCCGGTTCTGCGTTCCGTAAGGCCCGTAACAAGTGCTGCAATTTGAGCATAAACCGGGTTTTTATTTCTGCGGCAGCTTTCTCGGTAAAAGTCAGCGCGACTACTTTTTCGGGCGGTATATTTTGGACGAGTACGCTCAGACACAGGCGGTCAATGAGCAGCGTAGTTTTTCCGGTTCCGGCTCCGGCTTCTACTACCATATTTACATCCAGTAATGTTTGCACACGGTTGCGGTCTTCTTGAGGGTTCATTGGCGCATCTCCTGTAAGGTATGGGCAAAGGTACTGTTGCGGGCCCGTAATAGCGGGTAAAAGGCATCCTTGCGGCATAGCATGGCATACGGGCAATACTTGCAGGACGGGGAAGGGTTCATAAAAAAGGTCCCTTGTTTTATAAATTGCACAAGCGTACGTAAAAACTGGCAGGCCTGTGGGCGCATGCTTTCAAAATCCGCTTGGGATAGGGTTTGCTTATGATAGTTTGCTAACGTAAGTAAACAGGCTTCCTCAATGGTATATTGTTTAAATGAGTCCGTCGTTTTAAGCATCCACATATATAAAAAGGGTTGAAAGCTAAGGCGCGTAAAAAAATCCCGTGCCAGTTGTGCGGTACCTTGCCGGGTGGATTTATAGTCTACAATCCGTAAGTTCGGTGCAGCAGTATGGGTATCTATGCGGTCTATAAATCCGTACAATTTAAAGGGGAGTTCTTCCGTAGGGGATATTTGTATTTGCTGTTCAAAAAAAGTAGGTATAAAACCGTCTAATTTTCCGAGGTCCTTTACAACAAAATCCGTTAATGTGCGGTATATATTTTCGGTAATTAGTTCCCAAACTACCGGGTAAATACCGTATAATTGGTAAGCGGTGGGCGAATAGTATTTATCAAACGCTTGTTTTAAGTAATGACTAATCCCGGCCTGAAATAAATCGTGCGTAAGATGTTGGGTGTGCAGCGTTTCATAGAAGTCTTTTAATACCGCGTGTGAAGCCGAGCCTTGCTCGTTTGCGGCTAAGGCTTGGCGGCTGAGCGGGGGTTCCGGTTCTTCCAAATGTAAGCCGTGGTGTAAAAAGTATTTCAACGGGCAGGTAGCAATTTCCTGTAAAGCGGAAGGGGAAAATCCTTTTTTATTTTGTTGGGCAAATACCTGTTCGGCACTTTGAATTAGGCCGTCAAAAGCGTTTAAATTCCCGCGGGAGGAGAGGTTTTTTGCCGCCTGTAACGAACGGATTTTGTTTTCATCCAGTAGCCCGGCTTGCCGGTAATGCTGTTGGGCGGAAGCAGGATGTAAAATAAACCGGTAGGAAAGTTCTTTGGGGGTTAAAAAGGCCGGCGGACAACCGGCTAACCGTTCCGATAAATAACCGCTTACCTGTATCATTTGTTCCGGGGCTACAGAAGTATTACACGCCCGGGCTAATTCGGCTGCATAGACGGACGGTAAAGTTTCTTTTCCATCCGCGGTTCGGCGTGCGGTTAATACATACAGTTTTTCTTGGGCGGCTGTTAACACGGTATAAAAAAGCAAGCGTTCTTCATCCAGGCGGTCTAAACTGGCGTTTATCCAATAGCCCAGTGTATCGCGTAACACGATGCGGTAATAATCCCGCAGGATAGGGTCTTCCCCTACTACGGGCGGAAATTCTCCGTCATTTACCCCCAGTACGAAAACGGTTTTAAATTGCAACCCGCGTGCACGTACAGCATCTGTAACGGTTACGCCGCCGGGTATATTTTCAGCTTCGTTAAAAGTAAGCGTGCTGAGGACATCTATAATTTCACGGATAAGTTCCCCGGGATTACTTTGCGGACGGATGTTTCCGTAATCTGCTAATTGGCGAATGGCTTCCCGCAGCGTTTGGTAGATTTCGGCATCTTTTCCTTGGAAGGCATCCGTATCTGTCCATGCTGCTAAAAAATCTAACGCTTTTTGGGCCCCTTCTTGCCAAGATTGTGGCTGAGCCAGGTCTTCTAATTGATGGTTGGTTTGTTGTATCCAATGTAACACCTCTGCTTGGGGACCTGTTGCTTGTGCCAGTAAATCTTGCCATTGGCTGACATCCCGGTTTACAGCACAACGGTGTAAGGATTGTTTCCAGCGTAGTTTATTCGGTTGTTTAAAATAAGGGGAGGTAAATAAGGCGGTTACTTGGGTCCGTACAAAACCTTGTTGGGCCAGCGAAAATAGCGTGATACAAAAAGTGCCTAATGTATAATGTGTCAGCGGATAGGTAAAAGAGGCGTTGAGCGGAATATAATTCGCTTGAAAAGCACGCCGGATTTCATCTTGATAAGGGGGTAACGCCCGGGTTATAATGGCCATATCGGCCCAGGCATAGCCTTCTTGTTCATGCAGCCGCAACATTTCTTTGGCTGTATAAAAGACGGCTCCATGTACGTCGGGCACGCTAACCAGGTGAACCCCTGTAGCCGGGGCCGTTTCCGGGGCGTTAAACAGACACGCCCGGCTGTTACCTAACGCCCCGGGGACCGCGGCAGAAACGTCTTGGGCACCCGGGGTGGCCAAAAAATGGGTTTCAAAAAATTTCTGGGCAAAGCGGTAGGCCGGATGTTTTTCATACGGGGCAAATACTGTAAGCGGGTAGGTATTTTTCAGCTGGTTGATGAGTTCTAATTGCCGCCCCGGCATATCATAAAAACCGTATAAAACCAGTTGGGAAAATCCATGTAAATAATCGGAGTGTTCCAGGTGGTCTAAAATATGCCTGAAGGCTTGCGTGTATGAGCGGTATCCCGGGACGTTGTTTTCCTGTTCCAGGTAACGGCGGTATAAACGGATGATCCAGGCAAAACGCCCGCCATCGGCTTGCAGTATGTCATCGGGCATGCTATATAAGTGTTCTTCCAAAATGTCCGGTTCCGCCAACGAATCCCCCAAATCACGCAAGGCACTTTTTACAGTTTGCACAAATCCGCGTGATACCGGATAGCGGTTTAATCCGGGGGAAAGTAGCAACTCTTTAATCAGAAAATCCCGCAAATGGTTTTGCGGAAGTAGCGGACGGGACGTATCAGCAATTTCTTGGTCCAGCTGATGTATGAGTACGGAAAATGTAGTGAAGTGGATATTTGCCAATACGCCGCAAGTTTGGGCTAACAAGGTTTGTAACCGGCGTGCCACTAACGAGGAAGAACACAGTATCAACCATTTGTCCAACGGGCGGGTACGTTGCGTTTGTATCCAGCGGACAAACTGTTTTTCCAGTGAGGGATAATGGGCATAATATAACTTCATGTATGAAATACCTGAAAAAATAGTACAATGAAAGAGTACTTGTTTATTATGACATTTTAAGCAATTATAATCAAACCAAACGGAGTATATATGACTATATTGGATGCCGTGTTATTGGGTCTGGTACAAGCGTTAGGCGAATTTTTGCCAATTTCCAGTTCTGCCCACCTGGTGTTGTTACCTTTTTTCCGCGGGCAAGCCTATCAGGGGTTAGCTTTTGATGTGATGTTACATGCTGCTACGTTACTGGCAGTCCTTCTTTATTTTGCGTACGATTGGTTTGTTTTAATTAAAAACGGTTTGTTTAACCCCAAATCCAAAGAAGGCCGTATGCTGTGGTATTTAGCGGTAGCCACTATCCCGGCCGGATTAGCGGGGGTGCTATTCAATGACTGGGCGGAGCATACTTTCCGTAACCCGCTGATGATTGCGGTTTGCTTAGCGTTGTTTGCGTTATTTTTATGGTTTGCCGATAAACAAGGTGGTGCCCGCAACGGGGACCCGGATATTTATACGGTCCCGTTTATGACGGTGTTTTTAATTGGATGTGCCCAGGCATTGGCTATTATGCCGGGGGTATCGCGCAGCGGGGTTACGATTACGGCCGCTTTGTTTTTAGGTCTTTCCCGTTCGGCAGCGGCGCGGATTTCATTCTTACTTTCTACGCCTATTATTGCCGGGGCCGCTTTGTTGGAAGCCACTAAACTTTCTGTGGCGGATTTGAATGCCGCTTTATTGTGGGGATTTGTGAGTGCCTTTGTCGGCGGATTATTAGTGATTGGCGGGCTGATGCGTTACATTAAAACCCATAGTTTTGATGTGTTTGTTTATTACCGTTGGTTATTGGCCGCCGTCATTGTGATATATGTAGCCCTAAACGGGTAAATATGGTTTACGGTTTTCTTTTCTTCTTTATAATTGCGGTAGGGGTTGTTTGCATCGCCAATACCCGCGCGGCCCGTTTAAAACGGTTAGCCCGGCAGTTTCGTTATCAGTATATTTCGCATGTGGAGCATGTGCTGACGGAGGCCGAAGCCCGGCAATCTGTATTTGCAGGACAAGGCAAACATTCCTTTTTCCATATTGTAACCTGGCAAGATGCCGGCGCGTTTGTACGGTTTAGTGATGACCGACTGATACCGGCAGATAGTGCCTCTGCCTGCCCCGTATATACGGTAGTTACGGCCGAATTAACCCGCGGTTCCTTTCAGCCATTTGTGTTGATGCCGCGCCGTCCGCAGGAGCCTGTATTTTTGCATCCTGCGTTGTCCCGTGAATTGGCTGAAAAATACTTGTTATCTGCGCCGGATGATTTTAAATTTCCCGAGGAAGTATTAGGGTTTCTTAAAGCAGCTGTCCAACCGTTTTATTTAGAACTAACGCCGCATGCGTTTATTTATCATGAGTTTAGTTTGTTGCCTGTTTCACAGGTACAAAATATACGGCTGCGGGTGCGGCAACTGATTTCGGTCCTGGTTCAAAAACCAACTCCTAAGCCCGCAGCGTCCTCCACGCAACAGGCGGCAGTTGCGGCCCGTCCGGTTTCTCCGATGAGTGAGGCTGAACTACAAGCGCAGGTATTACTCAAATTGCAAGGGGCTTCTTCCTCTTACGGGCATGCCCGTTCTGGGGGCGGGTCGGGGCGTTGGATTTTTGGCATATTCTACTTGTTGGCTATTGCCGGGCTTCTGTTCTTTGCCCGTTATGCACTCATGCATTGGATACACCGGTAGGCTATAAAGACTTCTACGATTTTTCCGTATTGAATATGCTACAATACATTTATGATAGCGTATTTAAAAGGAACCGTGTTGGAAGCCGCGGAAGACCGTGTGATTTTGGTATGCGGTGGGGTAGGGTATGAAATCGCTATCCCTGTTAGTGCCGCACAGGAACTCGTGCAAGGGGCCGAGGCTGCCTTCTATGTGGCGGAATCCATTTCTCCGTATGACGGCACGGTGTTGTACGGGTTTGCCCATAAAGAAGACAAAGAACTGTGGTACTTGTTTAAAACGGCTATCCCAAATACAGGTCCTAAAAAAGCCTTGGAGTATTTAAATAAGGCGTTGCGTTCGGTGGCGGATTTTCACCACGCGATTATTTCGCGCGACCCGAAGATTTTAACCGGTATTTTCGGTTTTACGGCCAAAACGGCGGAGAAGTTAATTCAATCCCTCAAAGATAAAATGGATAGCGTGTCTATTCAAGGGGAAACTAAGATTAAAGTGGCGGGAGAAATGCCGCAAATGTCCGGCGTGTTGGAAGCCTTGAGCGCGTTAGGGTATTCAGCTGGCGAGTCGCGCCGCGCGCTTGAAAAACTACAATCCCAAGGCATAAAACCGACCGAAAAACTGGAAAACATTGTCAAAGAGGCCCTGCGGGTGTTAACCAAATGAGTAACCAAAACGAAATTTTAGACGTTTCCCAATTGCCTGATGAGTCCGCCGGGCTGGAGGCGGCGTTGCGCCCTACCACGCTAGACGAATTTGTCGGCCAAGAAAAACTCAAAGAAAATCTGCGTATTTTTATTCAGGCCGCTAAATCCCGTAAAGAAGCCCTGGACCATTGTTTGTTTTATGCCCCACCCGGCTTAGGGAAAACGACGCTGGCCAACATTTTGGCGCGTGAACTAGGCGTAAATATTAAAGTTACGTCCGGCCCGGTGCTTGCGCGCCCCGGTGATTTGGCTGCCATGCTAACCACCGAACTAGCCGAAGGGGATATTTTATTTATAGATGAAATTCACCGTTTAAATCCGGCGGTGGAAGAAGCCCTGTACCCGGCCATGGAAGATTTTACGTTTTTTATAAATACCGGCAAAGGCGCGGGCTCTACGACGTTAAAACTAGCCGTTCCGCATTTTACCTTAGTAGGGGCCACCACCCGCTCAGGTCTTTTAACCGGGCCGCTTCGCGACCGGTTTGGCATTGTATTTAATTTAGGTTTTTACGAAGTTCCCGAGATTACCGATATTTTAGCGCGTTCCGCCCGGTTACTAAATATAGAGGCAGACCGCGAAGGCCTTACCGAACTAGCCAAGCGTTCGCGCGGTACGCCGCGTATTGCTAACCGTCTTTTGCGCCGCGCGCGGGATTTTGCCCAAGTAAAAGGCCGGGGCGTGATTACCTACCACATTGCTACTACGGCCATGGATAGTTTGGACATTGACAGCGAAGGACTAGATAGCGTAGACAAACGCATTTTGGAAGCCCTCATTGACCGTTTTAGTGGCGGCCCGGTGGGCGTAGATAATTTAGCCATTGCGGTATCTGAATCCGTAGACACGCTCACAGATGTGATTGAGCCGTTTCTTATTAAGGCCGGGTTTATTGCCCGCACTCCGCGCGGCCGCGTCGCCACGCGCAAGGCCTATGAACATTTAGGCCGTAAATTGTCGCAAGAATTATTGTTTTAGTATGCGCTGCGCTACCCGCTTTTGGCTTTTTAGTTGTATAGCGGGGCTATGCGCGTGTGCGGCCCCGGCGGTAAATTCTTCCAAGACAACAGTTTCCCAATCTCAAACTACGGCGCGGATAGCCTTAGAAACTCCTTCGGTGTTGGCGGATGAAACAAGGGTTCCGTCCCCTAGTTTACCTGAAAAACCCGCCAAACCGGTTTCTGCTCACAAAGATAAAACGGTGCGTGTTCTGGTGGCGGAAAACAGCAAAACCGCCTACATCAAACATTCCGGGCGCATTAACGTCTATACGCAGGATAAATCTAAAAAGTATAAGATTTCCCAAGCCGGTACCGTAGCCGTTAACACCCATAAAAACGGGCAAGTCCAAGTGGGTACGTTAATTGCCAGCCAGCCCATTATCATTGAACCTGTCGGCGGCACAACGCTGGAAATGGATAAAAATAAATACACAGGTAAATTTTTCGTGTTGCCTGGAAAAACCACTTTTCATATCGTGGAATATGTGCCGCTGGAGCAATATCTGTACGGGGTACTTCCGTATGAAATGCACCCCACCTGGGCGTTGGAAGCCTTAAAAGCCCAGGCCGTGGCGGCGCGCACGTATACGCTTAAATCCATTGAAAAAAAATCTGCCGAACCGTTTGACTTATATAATGATGTACGCAGCCAAGTCTATAAAGGCGGTGGCCAAGTGTATGACAGCGTAAAAAAAGCCGTAGACCAAACCCGCGGGGAAGTGCTTTCTTATAAAGGGGCCCTCTTTTTTACATATTACCACGCTAATTGCGGGGGGGGAACGGACCACGTACACGTGTGGAACCCAAAAGCCCCGAACATCAAACCGCTTAGCGGAAATAGTTGTAAGTTTGATGCCCACTCCAAAAGCCATACGTTTAAGCAAGATATTGCCAAAAGTACGGCGGAAAAATTTGCCCGTTCCCAGGGGTTAAAAGGTACGTTAAAAAGTATTAAAGTGGCTAAAAAGACAAGTACAGGCCGCGCGGTGGATTTAACACTCAAAACTACCGCCGGCAGCAAAACCGTACCGTGTGCTAATTTCCGCACGGCTACCGGTATACGCAGTTGCAAATTAACCAAAATTACCACCGGGGCTAGCAAAATCCACATAGAAGGCCGCGGCTACGGGCACGGCATTGGGATGTGCCAGGACGGTGCACACGGTATGGCCAAACAAAATTACACCTACAAACAAATTTTAAAACATTACTATCCGGGAAGTACCCTTTCCCAAGTGAGATAATTATGGCTTTTGAACGCTTTAAAAAACTAAACCTAGACCCGCTGATTGCCAAGCAACCGGCTACCCCGCGCGATAGTTCGCGCCAAATGGTATTGCACCGCGCTACGCATACGATTGAACACCGCATTTTCCGCGATATTCACGAATATTTTAACCCTGGCGACGCACTCGTTATTAACAACACCAAAGTATTCCCCGCTAAACTCTTTGCTCGTAAACCAACGGGCGGAAAAGTAGAAATTTTGCTCGTGCGCCCCCTGCAAAATCCGCGCGTATGGGCTGTGCTTACACACGATTATAAAGAAGGGATGATATTAGATTTTGGGGACGGGCTGCAAGGTAAAATGCTTGGCACCACGGACGACCGGGAATTTTTACTGGAATTTAACCACGATGATATTTTGCCCTTTTGCCATGCACACGGTTTAATGCCGTTGCCGCAATATATTGAAAAGGCCCGCAAACATAGCGGCCTTACGGCCAGTATAGAAACCGATAAAGAACGCTACCAAACCGTTTATGCCAAGTACGAAGGGTCTATCGCCGCACCGACGGCGGGCTTTCATTTTACACCGGAATTATTGCAAAAATTAAAAGACAAAGGCGTACACATTTGCTACATTACCTTGCATGTAGGGTGGGGGACGTTTAAGCCGTTGCGCGGGGAGCCCACGGAGCACAAAATGCTGGCCGAACTGGGCGAAGTTTCACAAGAAACAGCCGACACATTAAATGCCGTACGCGCGGCCGGCAAGCGGGTGTTTTCGTGCGGTACGACGTCCACGCGGACGCTGGAAAGTTTTACGGACGAAAACCATATTACCCGTGCCGGCAAAAAATGGACGGATTTGTTTATTTATCCGGGCTATCAGTTTAAAGCCATTGATTGCCTAATTACCAATTTTCACTTCCCGGACTCTACGCCCCTGTGCATGACATCTGCCTTTGCCGGCGAAGATTTTATTTACGAGGCGTATGTGCAAGCCGTGGAGAAAAAATACCGCTTCTACTCCTTTGGCGATAGTATGATGATTTTATAACTTAGTATGGCAAGGTATAAAAATCTGTACAAAAAATTTTTATTTATGCTATAATAATCTAAGTAAGAGGGCTGGTGGCGGAATGGCAGACGCGACAGACTTAAAATCTGTTGGCCGCAAGGCCGTGGGGGTTCAAGTCCCCCCCTGCCCACTTAACAGAACCTGCCAAAACTAATCCCACCAGTAGTAAACTAATGATTAAAGACATTGTACGTACGCTTACCAACTCCGTTAATTGGATAGGTACCGTTTTACCGTTAGGACTCAAATTTGCCGCCGCCGGTATGCTCATTGCCGCGGTGTTGTTTTATTTTGATTGCCCCAAAACGGGGTTTTTGTTTGTCATTATAGGGTGTTTTTGCGCCTACTTCTTTAGGGACCCGAACCGCAATGTGGAATTTGCCGATGACGAAATTGCCTGCCCGGCCGACGGAACGGTGCTTTCTATTGACCCCGAAGAGGACCCCAATTCCATTGTCATACGCATTTTTCTGTCTATTTTTGATATTCACGTGCAACGCTCTACCGTTCAAGGTAAAACCGGGGATATTTTTTACCACAAAGGCACGTTCCTGTTTGCCGATAACCCGGACGCCGTAAATAACGAGCGCAACTTAATTCAACTTTTTAAAGATGGCGACCCGCAAAAATTTGCCCACGTGGAACAAATTACAGGTGCCATTGCCCGGCGTATTGAATGTTGGGTTCACCCGCACGAAGATATTAAACAAAACCGCCGGTTGGGGCTGGTGCGTTTTGGTTCGCAAGTGGCGGTTTATTTGCCCAAAGACAAAGTGCGCGTCATTGTTAAAAAAGGGCAAAAAGTGCAGGGCGGCATTACGGTGCTTGCCTTGTGGAAATAGGGGGCGCGTATGACCAACGGAAAAGATACCAATGTAGTAAAACGCGTCAAACAGACAGGCGCGTTGGCGGCTCCTTCCTTATTTACGCTAGGTAATTTAGCGTGCGGGTTCTTTTCTATTTTAGCCGCTAGCAAAGGGAATTTTTCACAAGCCGGGTGGCTTATTTTTATTGCGGCCGTGTTTGATATGTTTGACGGACGCGTCGCGCGGCTGTTAGGGGTAGAAAGTGATTTTGGCATTGAAATGGACTCGTTAGCCGACGCCATTTCATTTTGCGCGGCCCCGGCGTTTTTGATGTATTTTCTCGTCTTGCATACACAGCCTTTGTGGGGTGCGCCGATTGCGTGCGTTTATACGTGCTTTGGGGTGTTGCGCCTGGCTAAATTTAACACCATGGCCCACGCAGGGGAAGGCTCCAAAAAATATTTTTGCGGGCTGCCCGTTCCGGCCCCGGCGGCGTTGTTAGCCGCGTTGGCTATTTCATACAGCAGCGGGCATAATATTCATTTCGTAGAAATTTACGTCACGCACTTATACAATTTTGTATGGTTTGCCATGCTGGTATTTTCACTCTTAATGGTCTCCAACATACCGTATGCGGCGTTTAAGGCCAAGCGCGAACATAAATTCAGCCCGTGGTTTTTATTATTGGTTGTCTTTTTGGTGGTGCTGCTGATTAAATTCCCGCAAAATGTGGTACTTGTTGTATTTTCCTTATACATTTTGTTTGGGCTGTTGGCGGTATTATACCGCGCTTTCCGCGGCATTAAAATAGAGAAATAAATAAAGTCGTTTTTTGCGTATTTGCCCCCGTTTTTATAACGGGGGCTTTTGCTTGTTATTTGTGTGTTTTTTTATTATACTATGGGTACAATTTGCTTCTGTTTTTGGATGCGTACGTAACACGTACGGGTAACTTTTAAGTTGTATTCTGTGCCAAAAATAGCTGACTTAGGCATACGAGGGCGGCCACTCTTGTGTGCCTAGTGTTTGTCGCTTTATGAGCGGTAAGCCGCGGCTATTGATAGGTGTGTACCACAGAATACACCCGCCTAGGGTAGCCGTTCATTTTATGCTCCAAAGCAGTCAAATTGCAAACTATAAACAAAGGAGTATAAGATGAAGAACTTATATACCCGGCGGGGTCAAACGCAAAGTTGTTTTTCCAAAGGTTTTACGTTAATAGAACTTTTGGTAGTGGTGTTAATTATCGGCATTTTGGCAGCCGTGGCGTTACCGCAGTTTAATAAGGCAGTTATGAAAGCCCGCCTCGTAAAAGCTGTTACGTTTGTCAATTCCGCTCAAAAAGCATTGGCATCTTATGTACTAGAAAACGGATATTCCGAAAAATTGTTTACCGGTTCTAGCGCAGATGCTCAATTAGGTCTTGACTTATTGTCATCTATGAATTGTACAGATGACTCGATGAATTGTAAAGATGACGATTTTTATTATCTTGTCGAGTTGCACGAAGAGGGCGGGTATACTATATTTGTCTCTTTAGAAGGGATAGGCTGGGAAGATGGCTTTGAGATAGAAACGGACTCCGAAGGAAGGAAAAGTCATGTCTGTCACTATTGGTTTGATGTCTCCAAAGCCAAACTGATATGTGAGTTAATTCCGCAGCTGATTCCTGGAAATTGGAATATAGACGAAATGAACTGAGCTTTTTTACTTAGCACGCGGGCCAAATACTGGCCCGCATTTTTTGTTGATTTATAAGTACCTAATTATTCCTAATAATTGCTACAATATAGCTATGTTTTCCCGCGTGGGTGTATTCTATAATCACTTAAAAACACATATTTTGCCGCTAGCACAAGAGGCGGTTGCTTTTTTGCGCGCCCAACACATTCAAACCGAACTATTAACTTCCCCGGAAGATATCGCAGGCAAAGACCTCATTATCAGTATGGGCGGGGACGGCACGATGCTGCGCTGCGCGCGTGTGTGCGCGCCCAATAATATCCCGGTACTGGGGATTAACTGTGGTACGCTGGGGTTTTTGGCAGCGGCCGAAAAAGAAGAATTACACCAAGCGTTGCAAGCCGTTTTAGACGGCAAATGCACTACCCGTACGCGGCTGATGCTGCGCGTATGCGTGCGCCATAACGGTACGGAACAAACACTTTATGCTTTAAATGATTGTGTGCTGCATTGTGCCAATATGCGTGCGTTTTCGGTAAACGCCACGTTTAACCAAACGCCGCTCCCGCCGTATTTTGGCGACGGCGTCATTATCGCTACGCCGACGGGTTCCACCGCTTATTCCTTAGCGGCCGGCGGCCCCATTGTAGAGCCGGACGTGGCCGTCTTTATCCTTACGCCCGTTTGCCCGCACAGTTTGCACCAACGCCCCATGGTGCTCTCCGCAAATGGCACGCTGTGTTTAATACCCGCTTTTAAAAATACGGAAGACCGCGCCGTGGCTACGATTGACGGGCAAATCCATGTACCGTTAGCCCCCGGGGCGGAAATTGAAATTTCCCGCGCCCCGTTTGCAGCCCAATTACTTACGCTTGCGCAGCGCGGATTTTTTACGGTACTTCATAAAAAACTCAGTTGGGGGCAGCCGTAATGTTAGTCCGTTTACACGTACAAAATTTTGCGATTATTGATGATTTAACGCTGGACTTTGCCCCCGGCTTAAATGTGTTTTCCGGCGAAACGGGGGCGGGGAAATCCATTGTTATAGAAGCTCTTGGTTTTGTATTAGGTGCCCGCGGGGCTGAAAATTTTTCGTTAAAATTGCCGTACGCTTGAAGTGAAAGGTACGTGCTGTCACTGTCCTTACCAAAAATTTTAGTCGTGCGCGTTAAATCGTAGTCGTCATTGTCAATAACGCCGCCGGTTGCCAAAATATTCCAATTTCCAACGGGAACTTTAACTTGTCCGCCGAGTACGTAAGCATTTATTACAAGACCGCCATTTGTCAAATTTAAAGCGTCAAAAACGGGAACGCCGCCGCCTCTTAATGTAACTGCGCCAATTTTTCCTTCGACGTAAGCATTTACCTCACCTTCAGTTTTTGTACTGTGATCTTGACGCCATTTTCTTTCGCCGCTGAAAATTCCGTTCAAAGACCAATTTTTGGCAAATCTCCAGCCAAAACCTACGTAAGCTGTAGCGTGGTGTTTATTTTCGTGATAAGTTTTTGGATAATTATTCGGCGCGGAAATTTTATTTAATTCGTATTTAACGCCGCCGTAAATTGCAAAGGGATTTTCTTCAGTCAAATATTCTTCATCGCTCAAAAAATCCCAATAATCACTGCCTGCAACGGCTGCCGCGTCTGCATTTTGCGGAACAAATACAAATAAAGCGGGAACAATCCACGCAAATTTTTTCAGTTTCATTTTAAATCCTCCTTATACAAGACTTTTTCATAATTCGCCAAAATAAATTAAAAACCTTTTAATTTTTGAATTTCTTGACAAATACGCTATAATAATTTTGCCTTAAAAATTTTTTTGGGGGTGTAATTATGAATATTTTAAAGACAACAATTTTAATGGCGTTGCTAACCGGATTAATGGTGGCGATTGGCGGCGCAATAGAAGGCAGTACCGGCGCAATGTTTATGCTTGTAATTTCGCTCGGTATGAATTTTTTCAGTTACTGGTTCAGTGATTCAATGGTTTTGAAAATGTACGACGCCAAAGAAATTTCTGAAAGTGATTCGCCGCAACTTTTCAACATTGTAAGAAATTTGGCGCAAAAAGCAGAATTGCCGATGCCCCGTGTTTATATCATTCATAGCGACGTACCGAACGCTTTTGCAACGGGCAGAAATCCAAGTCATGCGGTAGTTGCAGTTACTACAGGAATAATGCGGGCGTTGGATGCAAATGAAATTTCCGGCGTCTTAGGACACGAATTGGCGCACGTCAAACACCGTGACATTTTGACGGGAACTATTGCCGCATCAATGGCGGGCGTTATTTCACTTGTTGCAAATATCGTACAATGGGGCGCAATTTTCGGCACTCGTTCAGATGATGACAACGGCGGAATTATTGGCACTTTGGCTACAATTATTATTGCGCCGCTTGCCGCGTCTTTAATTCAAATGGCAATTTCCCGCTCCCGTGAATACGACGCAGATAAAACCGGCGGCGAACTTTGCGGCAACCCGCTTTATCTTGCAAGTGCACTTGAAAGAATCGAATACTACGCTCAACATGCAACGCTTGAAAATTCCACAACTTCAACGGCTCATATGTTTATAGTTAATCCTTTGGAAGGCGCAAGCGTTAAACTCAAAAATCTTTTTTCTACACACCCTGCAACCGAAGACAGAATTGCAAAACTGCGCGAACAAGCATTGGCGTTAAACGCAGGAAATTAAAATTTTTTTTGAGGAGGTGTTTCTATGGCAACTATCAGAGATGAAACTTTTAAATTAATCGAAAAAATTCCCGATGATTATATTTATTGGCTGAATCAAACAATAAGAAAATTTATTGCCGATAAAGAAATTGGAAACGAAGACGAAAAATTGGCGCGTTGGCAAGCAGACCCCGATAAATATGAAGACGAAATTAACGAATTTATCACGGGCGGAATTAAAGCCTCAAGATATGAAAATATGTCAGAAGAAGATAGAGCAAGATGCGAATACTGATTGACACAAATATTTTAATTTCCGGCTTATTTTTTGGCGGCTTGCCTAAAAAACTTTTAATTGAGCTTGATGAAAAATTTAATATCTGCGTAAACAAAGAAATTATTTCTGAATAC
>CALAFB010000029.1 GCA_937891135.1 uncultured Elusimicrobium sp. | reverse complement strand
CTGCCAAACATAGGGATAAACTCATTGAATTTATGCTAAATATCAACTTTTTTGATTAATAGGCCAAATTTGTAAATCTTGACGGATCTTAGCGGGGTATTATACTGGCAGCTCTTATGTACCAAATCTAACGGGCCTTTGCGGGCCGGACTTAGTGACAGGTACGCTGCCAGTGCTCCCGTTTTCCTTCTCAAATTTGCTATAATAGTTGTAGTAATTTTACCGTATTTTACGAGGGAATTATGGAACTTTCCGCATTGCAAACAGTTTTACTTTCCGCGCTAATCGTAGTGGTGCTTGTTTTGCCGCTTACCATTCATAAAGTAGAAGAAAATTTAGAGGCCTTTTTATTTGTTTGCGGGACCTTTGCGGTTACCGTTTCCCAGGTATGGAGTGGGCATTTAATTGCCGCTGCACTCCAAGAACCTATTAAAATTACGTTGGCGGTTTTAATAGCCGGGCTGTTGTTCCGTAAATTTAACATTCACTTACAAAAACTCACGCAAAAAGCCGTCAAAACAATCGGCCTACGGTGGACCCTCTTTTTAATTGTGCTTATTTTGGGGATTACGTCCAGCGTTATTACGGCAATTATCGCTGCGCTTATTTTATCCGAAATTGCCGTCATGCTCCCCTTAGAACGGGCCGGGCGTATTAAACTGGTTACCTTCTCCTGCTATGCCATTGGCATGGGGGCCGTGTTAACTGCTATCGGCGAACCGTTGGGCACGGTGGTTATTTCTAAATTAGCCGGACCGCCGCATAATGCCGGGTTTTTCTACCTCATTGAACATGTGGGCTGGTTTGTGGCCGCAGGCATCCTGTTTATGGCCGGTATGGCCAGTTCTATCCGCGAAGGAACTATTCAACACGCCCCGGGCACCAAAGCCGCTGAAATGGGTAGCGACAATACCGTCAAAGGCATTGCCATGCGCGCCGGGAAAGTATACCTGTTTGTAATGGCCCTTATGTTCCTGGGCGACGGGTTAAAACCTTTGGCCCTTAAAACTATTACGCACTTACACGCGGGGTGGCTCTATTGGATTAACATGCTCTCTGCCGTCTTAGATAACGCTACGTTAGCCGCCATAGAGATTACCCCTGTGATTGACGACCGCACGCTCACGTTTTTACTGATGAGTTTGGTCATCTCCGGCGGGATGCTCATCCCGGGCAACATTCCCAACATTATCTGTGCGTCCAAACTGGGCATTAAAAGCAAAGAATGGGTCAAAGCCGCGTTTGGGCTAGGGCTTGTTTTGATGATTGCTTATTTCATTTTGTTAAATGCCGTGTTATAAACGGAAAACCGCCCTACCGGGCACCCGGTAAAATGGATTCGTTGCCAGAAACCTGTTCCGCTTGGGGGAACGGTTCAGACGCGGCGGATTTATCCTTCTTTTTAAATAACCCCAAAAAGCCTTTAATGCCTTTACCAATCTGGCGGGATACCACGTTATTAGTTACACTTTGCGTAACAAGTGATGCCACCGAATTTAACACTTGCATATTCCCCTGAGGGTTGTCCACCGTACCACTAATTTTTAACGTAAGCGGCATCATACCGTCTACCTCGTGCTGGCCAGGAGCCGCGTGAACGGTCATATTCACTTCTTGCGTATTAAAATCCGTCGTACCGTCCAGCCGGAAAGACATCATCGGAGATACAAACGTGCCTTCTTTAATTGTAGCTAAGCCGCGTACAAAATTAACTTCGGTATCAAATTTGTCATATTCCATCTCGCCGGATATTTTCTTATCCGTTTCTACAACGGCTATTTCCAACGGTTCGCCGTCTGGCCCTAAGATGGTTTGAGTTTTGACGGCAGTTTCTTTTTTTCCTTCTCCTGCTACAGCTGACGAAATTCCGCTACCGATACTTTCCAGTACGCCAAATACGTTTAACGAATTAAATACTTTGCCGGTAATGTTTAGCGAGAGGAATAAAACCTTGGTAAGGGGGCTAGCGTCGGTTAATTTATAAATATCCTGGATTTTTCCTTCCCCGGTGGTCAGCCGTAAAGTACCCTGCGCTTGTTTTAAATCCGGCGTAACCTGTTGCACATTCGCCGTGAAAGAAACGTCCTTACCATAGAAATACGGCACATCTACTTGCCCCAGTTTAATATCGGCCCGGATATGCATAGGGGCTAACGACCACGGTTTGGACACCGTTTCCGCAGGGGCCTGTTCCAGCGAAGCAGATGTTGGGATATCTTCTGAAAGGCGGAACATAAGTTCATCTGCATGGGCTTTTAGGTGGATGTCTATTTTTTCCGTTGTTTGCTTCTCCGTAACCGACGCTACAAACGGACGACCGTTTAGTTTCCCGGCAATTTCAGCCTCCACATTCCCGGTTTGAAAATCCATAGCCTCTTCGGCAGTCAATGTTGCGTTTACATCGGAGAGGTTCCCGGCCTGGGGTATTTCTCCGCCAATCCCTTGCAGCGTAATTTTTCCGGCAATTTGTTTATGGGTAGTGTGCCAATCGGTATGTATGGTACCTATTAACCGGTACGGTTCGGCTAAAACTGTTAGCCAGCGGCCCATTTCGCCTAATACCAAGTTGATATCCGTAGAAAAATCATATTCTATTTGTTGCGGGTTGCCATATAAAAGGCCGCCGTGGGCGGTTCCTTCTAAACCTGGGGCCTGAAATGAAAAATGATGCAAGGTAAGAGCCTGTTTGTCTAAATTAGCAGCTAATTTGATAGAAGCGTTGGCTTCTTTTAAATCAAACGGAGGAAGTGTTGCCAAAGAGTTGAATTGGTCTGCTGAAATGTTCCGCAATGTTAAGCGGAAATTAGCTTGCGGATTTTCAAAATTTTCCACATCACCTTGTAAGGTAACAGAAGCCTTATTATACGACGTTGTAAGAGCTTGTATATGGGCTTTTGCTTGGGATAAATCCAAGTTGTTCAAATCCAGCGTACCTTGTAACGCTACCGGCACTTGTAAAGAAGTGCCGCGTACCGTAGGGTTTATTTGGGCTTGCACATAAAACGGGAAAGGGTCCTTCCAACTAAAATGGCTCGCTCCTACTGTTAAGCGGTCTATATGCATAGCATGTGGCACCGTATCATCCACATAGATAAGACGTAAATTTTCTAAATGAATATGATCTGCGGTAATGTCAAAAGGAGCCTTACTGGCAGTTTGTTCCTGGGACGCTGCCGCTGTATCTGTAGGAATTAAGTCAGCCCAGTTGGTACTGCCGTCTGGGTAAATAACGGCTTTGGCCGTAACATTGGCTAATACAATGTGATGTATTTTTGTATGCCCGTGTAGTAAGTGTAATAACGAGAAACGAATACGTAAAAGGCCAACTTCTACAAAAGTTCCTTTTTCAAAACCGCCTTGCTCAGCCACTTCCAGCCCTTCTACAAAGATACCACGCAAATTGATTCCCATATTAGCTAGTTTAATTTCACGTCCCAAGGTTTGTTGCAAAAACGTACTTACACGGGTATGAAACCACTCCGTGCGCGACACGAGGTGAAGTACCACATCTGCTAGTACAAGAAGCAGCAAAATACATAGCATGATACGGATAATACGTTGGAGCCATTTTTTTGTCATAAATTCCTCCGGCTGTACTTACAGCCACAATAAGTTTGGTTATAGATGTTAAATTCTTTAATAAGTGCCCGGCGTAATTCTTCCAGTCCGCCTTTACGCCATGTGTTTGCCCAGTATGGGGTGCCTTCTTCTTGCCATGCCCGTAACGCCGCCCTATTTACCTGGCAGATATCTTTATAACGTGAGGTACCCAATACAGACGTAAACGCATCAAAATGATGTTCCCGGGCATAGCGGGCTGCTTGCTTGAGACGGATATAAAAACAGACAGTACACCGCTTGCCGCGTTCGGGTTCGTTTTCCAACCCCTGTACGGCTTTTTCCCACACGGCAGGCTCATACGGCAATTCTACAAATTGGGCTCCTAAACCTTGGCAAATGCGTTTCTGTTCGTTCCACCGTTTTTGATATTCTTCTTCCGGAAAAATATTCGGATTATAAAACAGTACGGTAATAAGGTGGCCTTTTTGCACTAAGTGTTTAATAGCCCCGCAAGAACAAGGTGCACAGCAAGATAAGACTAATAACTTCATATATATAGTGTACTAAAAAAGGTTGCTTTGACACTTGCAAAAAATTGTTTACTTTGATAAACTAAATAACATAGTGTGAATCCCCAGCCATAGAGGATGCACTTCATTTTTTTTATTTACAGAGGTAGTTATGGTTATTAAAAAAGATACAAAAGACGTTTTGACTCCTGCCGAAATTAAGGAAATTAAAAAGCATTTATTGGAATTAAAAGAAGATGCCGCCCGTCGGTTACAAAATACCAAATCCATGGATATGCCCGAAGCCGAAGTAGGAGATCCGATTGACGATGCCAGCAAAAGTTTAGATAAAGAAATTTTATTTGAACTTACCAGTAATGCCCATAATACTATTGAACAAATTGAGGCAGCCCTTCGTAAAATGGATAAAGGGATTTACGGTACGTGTGAATATTGCCGTAAACCGATTGGTAAAAAACGTATGAAAGCACTGCCTTTTGCACGCTATTGCATTAACTGCCAACATATTAACGAACATCACCGTGGTTAATTAAACAGTAGATCATTTAAAATACCCGCTTCGGTACATTGCCGAGGCGGGTTTTCTTGTTATTACGGAGTTTTTTTATTATACTATAGGTACAATTTTATCTGTTTTTGGAACCGTATGCAGAATACATGGGCTTGAAGTAGTTCAAAGCACAACTCAACACCAAAAACGACCGTTAAAGCACAACTTTTTAGGAAGTCATGAGCCTAAATTGTTGTGCTGAATGTTTGTTGCTATAGGGCAATAGATTACGGCTGTTTTATTTGAGTTCAGTTGAGTTGGCTCGGGTAAGAGGGCCGTTTTTGTTGGTTTCATAAGTGGGTAAGTTGATTTAAAAATTAGGAGGATGTATTATGACGTACAAAAATACTTGGCAAAGTAATATGCATAGTTGTTCCCCCAAAGGTTTTACACTCATTGAACTTTTGGTTGTAGTTCTTATCATTGGTATTTTGGCAGCCATAGCCGTGCCGCAATACCAAAAAGCCGTAGAAAGATCCCGGGCTAGTGAAGCGCGGCTTGTCCTTAAAAGTATTTATGGACAAGAGCAGCTATGTTTGTTATCAAAAAAGTGGCAAGACTGCCATTCCGAAACACCTGGGAAAACACTATTTGATACCATGGACATTGCCTTGCCCGGTATAATTGAATATGGCGACGATTGTTTGACTGGTATCGTGTGTATAAAAAACAGAGATTGGGAATACTCATTTGAAGACGTGGCTTATGCTACCCGAGTCATTAATGGAAATACGCAGGCTTATATATTAGAAAACTATGGCGAACGCGTAAACTGTATCAATATGGAAGATGCAATAGGAGTTTATACTTGCAAAACCATTTGCGGTTCGGATATTTGTACTGTTAATTAGCGTCAACTTGCAGGGCTGTTTAGTAAAAAGAAGGAACAAATTTAAGAAAAGAAGAATTTCTAATTTGCTCCTTCTTTGATTATGACAAAATATTACCTTATTATAAGTACATCTCAAATTTATCTAATTCTTTGCCGGTATCGCTGTAGACTCTTACTGTCAGTTTGCGGTCTACAATTTTTACTACTGCATAATGCCGGGCCGATACAAACCGCGCGGTATAAGCATCTTGATAAAAACGCTTGGTAGGAGCTCCGGCAGCGGTACCAAGGGTTATATAAGTTACCCCACGGGGATGTGTTTCTCCTTTACGTAACGGGAAGGTGCGCTCATAATCAGCATCTCCTCCCTGCAATACTAAATTGACCCGGTAATCCTCAAAAATAGGAACCCATTCTTCCAATATTTGTTGGGTTTGTCCGTGCACGCCTGTGGAATAAGCCGGGGCATTCATTACTACAATTTTCCATTTATCCCCTGCTGTGCCAAGCGTGGTTTTAAGCCATTTAGTTTGGGCAGATTCGCTGTCCATTTCCGGGGCCCATGCGGCTCCGTAAACAGCATTACTATCCAGCACGATAAAACGCACATTGGCAGTATCAAAATAATAATATTTAGGGGTGGCATTGCTCCAGGGCATATCGTGATAGCGTGTATAATTGGTATGTAAAAACGGTTTACTTTCCCGGTCTGTTCTATCCGGCCCGTATTCGTTAGGGCCTAATGCCGCCACAAACGGTTTATTTTGCAACAAAGAACGAAACGGTTTAAAAAATTCCGCATCGGCCTCCGCATTTAAACCACTTGAAGTTAAATTGCCGGTATGAATGACAAAATCCGCCGTTTCCTGCGCCATTAAATAGGCTAATTGTTCACGGGCATTGTTATCTATTTCGTTTTCAACAAACGCGCCCGTATCCCCCAAAGCTAAAAAAGTAACTACCTTGCGTTCTGGTGAAAATAACGTGCGAAACGTACCGCTAACAGGCTCTTGCACTCCTGTTCCTTCCTGATTTTCTATATATAAGTGATAGCAATAATCTTGGTTGGGTACCAATCCGTATAAAACCGCTTTGTGATTATAAGCGGCCGGAGTCAACGTCATAATCTGGTTACAACGCGGCACAGGGCCGTACTCCAACCACGAAGGGATCGCCGCACTCGTTTGCCAGCGTAGGGTCATGGAAGTAGGAGTCGGATTCTCTAAATATGGGCCGCGCCACATTTGGGCTCCGTATCCAGGTATGGTTAAACCACATAAAAAAATCAGTAAAAATTTCTTCACCCTGTTATTGTACCAAAATAAGAGCTTCCTTTTCTTAATAAAAAGTTACCCGAAACCCTTCAAATTTTGTTAATATGAATGTATATGAAAAAATTCTTACTATTTTTAGTTTGCGCAGGGTGTCTGCCCTTTTCTTTATCTGCCGGAGAATTTTTGGGAGATGTTACGTATACCGGCTCGTCTGAATTTCATAAAATAACAGCCGCTACTACGTGGCAATTTGGGCTCAATTGGCAGGTAGGGTTGGAAGCCAAATATGCCAACGAGGACCTGTTTAAAGACCCTGTATATGCCGTTAAATTGCCCATTGGGTTTACAAGTGATTTGTTCTCTGCCTATCTAAAACCATTTTATTATTTTGAAAATAAAAGTGATAAGCAGCCCTATCAAGCATTTGGGATTTCCAGCCAGTTGATTATGACGCTGGAAGATGACGTCGTCAATGAATTATATTCACACGCTTATATCGGGGCTGCATTTGCCCGCCAGCAAAGCGCACGCGGATTTGAAAATGCAACCCAGGAACATGGTTATTATTCCCAAGCTGCTTATACGATAGGCCTTCATAAAAATTTCTTCCGTGCCTTTAGTTTTGAAGCCGCGGGATCCGCGTTCCAATACCCGGACGGGATTAACGGCGTTGTATGGTTTCGCGGAATATTAGACCAGCAAGATTTGATTTCCTTGCAAACATTTGAAATTGTACATGACTTACCGAAATATGCTGCCAGTACACGCCTTACTTGGTTATGGCCGGACCGTTACGCTACCTTATACATAGGTTACCGCTTTGGAGAATTTTATACTTCTGATCCCGAACATTCGGTAATACTGGGCAATACCTTTGCGCTGACACGTTCCGTATTGTGTGAATTGGCTTATAACCACTTGCGCGCAGTACATAACCACAACAAACGGGACATTTTTTACGCCCAATTAAAATTTAAATTCTAGGATAATCATATGGTTGGGAAAGAATCACTTTTATCAGAAAAAACACTCACGCTGATTTCGCATAAATTGCGTACGCCGTTATCTATTATTAACGGCTATTCGGAAGCAGTACTTTCCCAAGCAGCTAAAGAAAAATTCTCCCCCTTTACCACCAAAGCCTTGGGGGAAATTCACAAACAAGGCGGGCGGATGTCTGTACTTATTGATAAACTTTCTGCTTTCAATAAGGTACTTTCTGCCCAAGAAGATACCTTGGAAAAACAATCCGTACCCCTCAAAGCACTTATCAAAGAATGTGCCGCAAAAGCCATCTCACAAGAAGATGAAGGGCCCTTGCCGGCCCAACCGCAAAGCGGCGTAAAACGCGGTACGTTTATTGAAATTGACTGTTCCAGCCAACTCACGCTTCAAGCCAACGAAGAAATGCTTCGTCTATGTATTTGTGAACTTTTGGCGAATGCCATTAAGTTTAATACCAAAATGGAAAAAACAATCAAAGTACAAGGAACCAACCACGGGGACAGTATTTCTATTTCCGTGCGGGATTACGGCGTAGGAATCCGCCCGCAGGATGTATCTAAAATTTTTGAACCGTTTTACCAGGTAGATGATTATTTTACCGGTCAAGTAAGCGGCTGGGGGTTAGGACTCCCCATGGTCCAGCGCGTGCTGGATTTACACCACGGATCTATCAGCGTGGTGTCGGACCGGGGCCTTGGCTCTATTTTTACACTTTCGTTTCCACTATGACAGCTGACGAACTTTTAGAACAAACTTCTTCACAATGCGAATCCTTACGCATTGTATTACAGCAAAAAACGACGCTATTGCAGGATTTTGCCCGCCGGTTAATGCAAATTTTGCAACAGTTACACAAAAACATGGAAGTGCGCGATACAGAATTTGCAGACCAGTTTAATACTTTTTGCCAGGAAATGCGCAATATATTAGACAAACGTGAACCCGTATGGACGGAATTGCGTACCCAAATCCGCCAAGTGCCTCAAAAAGAATGGAGCGGCGATTTGGCTTTGGCTGCCAAAGGGCTCAACAGCCGTGCAAAAGCCTTATCCCGTGCGTGTGATGAATTTAGTACGGCTTGCGATTTATTTAACAAACATTATAAAAACTATACGGTAACCAAACTGAATGTTTTTTTGCTAACTTCTTGCCAAATGGATATTTCCAACCTAACAGGAAAAATCCTCTTTTTGGCGCGCGAACTGACCCGCAAGACGGAGCAAAACAGGAGCCCCAATGAGAGATAAACCGTTATATTATTATTCCAAAGCTAGTACCATTTGTTTAACGATTATTGCCGCCGGAGTTGTAACGGCTTTTTTGGTATATACCAAGGCTCTGATGATTCCGCTCGTTATCTCTATTTTTTTATATACCATTTTGGCGCAAATGACGTTATTTTTACGTCAACGGTTCCACTTTCATAAATGGTTAGCTCTTACATTGGCCATTGTGTTGTTTGTTGCATTTTTTGTAGCCGTTGTAGTATTTGCGTTTAATTCTATAGAAGAATTTTTGAAAGGGTCGGATCTATACCGCCAAAATTTGATTGCCACGGTTTCCGACTTATTAAACCGCTTGCAAGCACACGGCATCCGTGTAGATCAACAACTTATTGAACGGTATTTGCATGATTTACCGGTTTTTAACTGGGTTAAAAATTTAGGCGGACGGTTGTTTGGGTTAGCGTCCAATCTTACAATTATTATATTATTTATGATTTTCTTTCTGTTTGGCAGTAAAAAAACGCCGCCGATTACAAACCCCGCTATTAAAGAAATGTTAGCCAATGTGTCTGTGTATCTGTCTGTTAAGTTAATGGCTTCCCTTATTACAGGTACGTTAGTAGCCATCGTATTACTGATTTTTAATGTAAAATTGGCCCTCGTGTTTGCGTTATTTGCCTTTTTACTGAATTTTATTCCCAGCGTTGGTTCTATTACAGCCGTGTTATTACCAATCCCTGTGTTGTTTTTACAGTTTGGGTTAAACCCGCAGTTTTTTATTGTACTGGGGTTACTCAGCGCGATTGAATTTATCATCGGCAATTTAGCCGAGCCGCGCTTTTTGGGCGAAGGGATGGATTTGCATCCGGTGGCCGTTATCGGTTCCCTGGTATTTTGGACGTTGGTATGGGGAGCCCCGGGTGCGTTTTTGTCCGTGCCGATTACCGGGTCTATTAAAATTGTACTCAGCAAAATTAAACATACTCGCCCGGTGGCTGAATTTTTAGCGGGCCGTTTGCCGCATTAACCAATAAAAATCCTATTTTACTAGGAGGTTTCTACAGAAAATAGCGTTATCAATTTAAACTGTTTTTTGGAACCTTATTAAACGAATAAGGGGTTTGTGGAATATCCACAATCCTGACACGCCAAAAGACAGCCCATAAAGGCACAAAATGACGGCTTCGAACCCCGTTGTTTTGTGCCGAGTGTTTGCCACGCTTAACGCGTGGTAAACTGCGGCTGTTATGTGAAGGATACCGTGTCAGGAGTCCTGTATGGCAGCCGTATCGCTTTATATAGGACCGATGATATGATATGGAGTTATTATGAACAAAGGATTCACGTTAATTGAGTTATTAGTAGTTATTTTAATTATCGGTATTTTGGCGGCGGTGGCGTTGCCGCAATACCAAAAATCGGTGATAAAGGCGCGAGTAATAGAGCAAATAGAATTAACTTCATCTATTTATCCTGCTGTAGCTGCTTGTTACTTAGAAATAGGCGATCTTACAAGATGTACGTTAGATGATCTAAGTATTGAAACAAGCACGTGCCACCCATTACCGGGTTATAGCGATTGTGATTTGCAAGTATCGGTGGTTACCGAAGAATCTCAAGGTATAAACGGGCCCAGAGTAACTATATCAAACTTTAGTTCTTCTGTTTACGTATACATTACAAAATATCCACTAGGTCTAGTTTGTAGTGCTAATGGGCCGGGCGATTATAGTTACCTTTGTGAAAAACTTGGATTTAAAAATTCATGCCCAGAAGGCACCAAAGGAACTGATGGTGCTTTAACACACGGTGCTGGCAAAAGTTGGGATATTCGCTGTTTGTAAAAATAGCCTAAGATACACGCAAACAGGGATTTCTATTTATTAGAGAAATCCCTAGTTTCCGCATGAAATATTTTTATTTCTTGGCTTGTTCTTGGCGTACTTTTTCAAATAAGTTACTGGCGGTGGCACGCTGCAAGAATGCTTCCCATTCGTCGGGCGTTAATTCAAAGTCGTCCATGACGATGTAGGAAATATCTTTGGCCGCATTTTTAGCATCTTTGTGTTGGGCCAAATACTGGTTTTCCAGTTCCACATAGCGGCTGGCAACGGCATAATCAATATCCGCTTGGGTATGTACCGGGCCTTTGGGTTGCTCTGTAGCCGTGGTAGCAGGCGTGGCTGCTTGCTCGGGCGCGACAGCCGGTTGTAACGAATTTGTATCGGTTACGCCGGTTGTGGCCGGTTGAGAATTCCCGTTCGTAACGACAGGATAAGAAACTGCCGGTTTTACAGAGTTAGGCATAGTTACGGGCTGTTCATCTGCACGTAACGGACGGTCCCCGGTAGGGGTAAATAATTCGTTTTGTTTATCAGCTGCTTGCACAGCGGGCAATTCTTCACGGGTACGGACGGCCCGCCCATTGATGAGATTAGAACAGGCCGACGGATTTACAATAAAATAAATGCTTAAAATAATAAGCACTAAAATAATGGTTTTGATAATAATTTTTAACATAAAATTCTCCTATTTAATAGCATATCATATTTATTTACTATTGAGCAGCGGCATTTGAGGTTTCGGAATCTGATTGTTGCAGGGTTTTTACACTTTGCTGAAATTGCGGGTTATTGAAAATTTCATCAATCATTTTAGAAAAATTGGGGTTTTTTAAATGTTTGGATACCACATGGCTAATTTCCGGATGTTCTTGTACAATTTGAGCCAAATTTTGGGTGCTTAAATCCTCTAGTCCTTGTACCTGTCCGTTAGAGGCTTGTTGAATTTCTTCGTTAAACCCGGCTAGAGCGGTTTCTTTACTAAAATCTGCCATAATAGAAGCGATAGTATCACGGGCTTGTTTTTGTTGCTGAAGCGGCGTAAGCGGGGTGTCTTCTAAATATATTTCAGAACCTTGCACGCGGTATTCTACCGGAGCGGGAGAAAGTTCCGCTTCGGGGGCGGCTAATGATACCGAAATATGCTGAAACGAAAAGGGTTCTCCGTCCTGACGGCTTAATTCTTCTTGCTGCTCGCGGTTACGTGTACGCATTTCTTGCCAACGGACCGCCCCCATATAAATGAGGGCGGCCGCAATAATAGCAATAAGCACGTAACTAGTTTTAGACATACTATTTGACGTCTATAAGTTCCACATCAAACACCAGTACCGAGTTCGGCGGAATCGGCCCTACCGGGCGGTTGCCGTAAGCCGTATCGGCCGGGCAAACCACTTTGGCGCGGGCACCGGGTTTCATTTGCTGGAGAGCTTTCGTCCAGCACGGAACTACTTGGTTTAAGCCAAAAGAAGTGGCTTCCCCGCGTTCGCGCGAACTGTCAAATTGGGTGCCGTCAATGAGCGTCCCTGTATAATGTACGGTTACGGTGCTATCCGCTTTGGGGTTTTTGCCTTTACCAGCGCGGGATAATTTAATCATCGCCCCGTTATCTAATACTTTGACGCCTTTTTCTTTTTGAAAATTAGCCAGGTATTCTTGTTGGGCAGTTTCGCGCTTTTGAGAAATTAAACGCGCATCATCCTGATATTTTTTCATAATTTGCGGTTTATAACTGTTTACATCCGTTTGGGAGGCTTTATTTAACAAGCTATCGCGCATCCCTTGGGAAACGGCTTTGTAGTCGTCTTCGTTATCTAACACGAGTTGCTTTTTTAAGTTATCTCCCAGTAAAAAACCCAACGAATAGAGCATTTTATTGCGTTCGGCCAGGTCATTGCCGGCAGCCGGAGCAGCATCCTGTGCCAAAGCCGGCATATATACAAACAGACTTAACAGCATTACTAATTTTTTCATAATTTCTCCTTATTTTGATTTCAAATAGTTTTCTAAGCGCGTTACAATTTGCTGGGCTGCTTGTTCCCCCACCCCTTGCATACTGCGACGCATGGAATCAGATAAACGGGACGTTCCCGCCCGGTCATACACGTTGAAGCGGGCAAAAGTAATCCCGCGCTGGGCATCCGTTAAACTGATAGCAGCTGCACTAGAACACCAAATTAGACCATTTACTTTTTTAGATGAGTAATTATCCACTTCGGTTTTAATTTGTACAGACATTACCTGTTCCGGGTCAGCAGCCTCTACCACGCCCAGCCCCATTTTATTAAGCGCATCTACTACGTAGGTAACTAACACCTCACTCTCTACCCCCACCACCTCTACACCTACTAATACAGCCGCCATTTTTTCTTTAAACAAGGTTTTGTAGGGAGCAAAATTCTCCGGCATATATCCGGCCCGGTCTGCCTGTGCAAATTGATAAAGGTCATCCAAGGCCGCCCGCCGTTCAATAATAGGTTTCATCTTATAGGCTATCTTTAAATCGGCTAGCGGGTCTGCCGGTTCAGCAAATTGGCGTGCAAGTCCGGTCAGTTGGGCATCGGCCTGATTTAGTAACGGAGCTAACGTAAGAGTAGCCTTTTCCCGCGGCAACACCGCTAAGGCAAAATAATGTTTTTCGTTCACCGATTTATCCCGCCATACTTTTTCTACTTTGGCATTGGCTAAGAGATCGTCCACCACTTGGGTTCCTGCCGCTTTAGGAGTATGCTCCGCTAATTCTTGCTTCATCATTTCCAAAGCATTCGCAGCAGCATCCGGTTTAGTAGTTCCCTCCCCCGCTACCACATAGTACACAGACGCGTCATACTTTGCCATTTGATAACTGACTGTGTTTTTCTTCAGCCCGCCACATGCCACACACACGAGCGAACAACACAACATGGTAAGTTTTTTCATTTTCACCTCTTAATATGCAGTACGATGATGCAGGAAAACACGTTCCCCGGCATGTACCGTTATATTTTCAAATGTATATTCACTTATTATATTACCATTTTCATCTTGCAACAACAGCGAAATTTGTTGCGGACCGGGCACCACAAAGACACGGGTCATATAAATAGTAGCCGGTAGTGTAAACCATTGGCGGGTATCTGCCTTTTCTAAGGCAGCCCCTAAAGCACTTACTAACATTTCTACGAATTGCCCGGCAGAATTATTTTTATCTTCAGAGGCATTTTCTACGGCATGGCGTGCCTGTACGGCCGCCACCCGTTTAAGTACAGCCCGGGTAGCTAAACGAAACCATATGCCGGGCATTTTACTGTCTAAATCTTGTTTAATAAGTGCGGAAATGTCCGTCATTTTTTGAAGCGGAATTTGTTGGCCGTTTACGCGGGCCTTTGAAGAAACGGCGTAATAAGATTGATTTTCCAATACAGGGTACGAAATCGTAATAGCGGACCCGGTTAACCCCGCATATACGGCATTTTGCACTTCAGGGGAAACCGACTCTCCGTCTTCCGCCGGGCTATTGGCAAACGCCAGCACATCATTCCAAGCGAGTTGAAGTGTTTGGCTCTTTTTAAGCGGTATTTGTCCGGCATAGTGAAACAGTATAATTTCACCGTATTCGTTTGCGTTATGAGGCACATAAAATTGGGGGGTTGCCCAGCCGTATTTTTGATAGGCCCGGAGGGCATTTTGCCGGGCAATACGTGCATCGGATAATTCCCCTACGGACTCAAATACTAAACTGGCCATGTATTGTACAAACGGGTCATCGGTATATCCTTTATGCTTGCTGCCCCGCAAATGGTCCAAAAAGAAAACCGCTTTACGGGCTTCTACGGCCGCGGAGCGTACATCTTTTTGTTGTAAAAAATTCATAGCCCGGTAAAAGAAAGTTAGCGCGGTTTCATAATCGGCCGCGTTGTAAGCCGTAGTTAAATCATTGATCAAAAATTGCCCCGCATGGGCCGTAATGCTTTGGGTATATGAATCGGTAATTTGTTGTTGGGCTTGGGCAAGAAGCACATCACTTTGAACAGGCTGTTGGGCATCGTGCAGTAAACTAGCCCGGTCTAAATTATAAAGCACCTGGTCCCGCTTGCCATAAGTCCGTTTTTTAGAAGATACCACGTCGGCCGCTTCTTCAAATTTTCCGGTTGCGGCCAATTTATTTACTTTGTACTTATAACGCAAAGAAGGTGCTCCGCAAGCGGAGCACATCAGTATGACTGTTACCCCTAAGAGCACCTTCTTCATGAAAGATTAGAAAGAAACCTTACTGCGTTTGACGAATTTTTTAATTTGTTTTTGACCGTTCCACACAATTTGGTTAGTTTCAATGTTAATGAGTTTTAAGTTAACCTGGTAAAATACTACCGCTTTGCTGCCAGCTTGGTCTACTACGCTAGACAACACACCGCTTAACATAAAATCTGCACCGATTTCCCGTCCAAAGGCTTTGCGGGTTTCCTCGCTGGCAAACTCATCTTGCTCCAAGCGTTCCGTACGGATTTCACCCCGTTCATCTTTGGAAGCCACAAAGTTCACTTTGCCGGAATTGATAAGTGCCCGTTGCATTTCTTCTATAAACACATCCGTATTGATATGTTCCATAGTTTTATTATTTACGGTACCGACAATGACCGTAGGTTCCTTTCCTTTTTGCATCAGAAATTTAGTATACCAACCGCCGTTTAGACAATCGGTAATCATTTCTTGGGCGACCATTTGGGCATCGGTATCATTCCAACCGCCACTAACATCTTTGACGACATTCGTTTCTATACGACGTACGGACGGAGAACACGCCCCCACAAACGATACCGCCAACAAAGCAATCAATAGTTTTTTCATAATATGCTCCTGTCTGATTATTTTTCCTTATTGTATCAAATTCGCGCTAAACGGTTGCATAAATCCGTACCGGCCCAATCTTCCGGCGGATGTTTACAAGAAAGAGTTTGGCCCGCTAGGGATACTTCCAACCATACGGATAAATGTTTATGTTCCGCCCGGATAAATGCATTTTGTTGCAAACTATAGGCATATTCCGGACAGTCCAATACAGGCCCATCTGCTGTTTGAAGAAGCGGACATTCCAATGTAACTTCTAGCAAGCGGAAATCCGGCGTATAAGACCCGTTTTGCTGCTTGTAAGTTTCTTCGGCAAATGCCAACAAACGGGCAAATTCGCCGGCTTGTTGGGCACGGCGGGTATCCCGGCGTTTGGCATATTGCGGCCAAATTAAAGCAAAGATAAACGCCAAAATAATCAATCCCCCCAGTACCAGGCGGGAAACAGAACCACGGTTAGAATCAAACATAGTGCCTCCTATAAAAACAATGTTAACGCTATAAAATAACCACCCATTAAAACGAGTCCGGTCGGCACGGCAATAGAAGCCCATTCTCGGCTTTTAATGCCCAATTTTTCGGCAGCTACAATGTTGGGCAAATTTCCTTGCACTAACATACTACCAAAAGCGGCCAACCCGATTACCATATAAACAAGGTCCGTATTGGAAATAGCCGGGACAATTTCAATAGCAGCCAAGGTAGCATTGTCAATGATGACAGATACGGCGTTGGCCAAAAATAATACTTTGCCGCCTAAATGGACAATCGTGCTTTGTGCCAGAGGTCTTAGGCCGGTACTAATCAGCGTTAAAGCAGCTACAAAGATATAAATATGAAGCGTGCGGCGTAAAATAGAGGAATAAGTTTCTTTATCCTCGCGGATGTGCATTTGCATAGTAGTACCGGCCTGGCGGGCCACATATCCGGCAGCACAGGCAAGGGCACAAACAGCCGGGGTAATCCAACCTACAAAATGACGAAAAAGAAAGAAAAAATCAGCATGGTGCGGCGGACCGGAAAGCGCATTACTGATAACTAAGCCCATCGGTTCGGCTAAGGGGGTCAGTACAGCCCCCAGTCCAATAGCATAACAGGCAAAAACAGTAATTTTGACAGTAGTATCGTGGCCTAAGTTCACTACTTTTAATACTTCGGCTAGTACGAGAGCCGATACAGTAACACTCACTAACGAAGAAGCCATCCCCAAAATAAAAATAAGCAACGCAAAACTGTACTGCGGCTCTAACGCACGAAAAAATGCAAATAACACCCGGAAAATATAACGGGAATAATTATTAAAAATAACACTCACTACGAGTACGATAAACGAAACATACACCGGTGAGGCCAATGTTTGGCGGAGCAGATCAAAACTCCAGCCCCCACTTACGGTTACAGCCGCCATGCCAATAGCCAAAAGAAATAGTTCCAAATGGCTTTCCACCCAACGTACAGTTAGCGGCAATACTAATAAACATAGTGCCACTAGCCCTAATAGCAAATTCATCCAAAGCGGGGTTGTGGTTTCCATATTTATATTTTAGCAAAATCTTACGCATTGAGCCCAACACGAAAATTTTAGTACAATATAGAAGAAGGTATTTTATGATCAAGGAGAAACTCTCATGAAAAAAGTATTATTAGTAGCATTTGCCGTGGCAATGACGATGTCTTGGCCGACGAATGCCGATGCTGCAAACAACTGCGGTTGCGGTATGACAGATGTGGTATGTGTAAATAACTGCACTTTGTCTAAAATTACCACGTTTAAACAAAACGTACAAGCCCAACGCGAAGCAGTAGCTTCCAAAGTACAAGCCGCTAAAGCTGAAACCGCCAACGCCCAAAAAACGGACGTAACTGCGGATGCAAAAGCACAGGCCAAAGCCGCTAAAGAACAAGCCAAAGCAGAAGCTAAAGCCCAAAAAGAAGCCTTAAAAGAACAAGCGGCTGCTAAGAAAGCGGAAGCAAAAGAACAGGCCGATGCTAAAAAAGCGGCTGTAAAACAGGCCAAAGAAGACGCTAAAGCCCAAGCAGCTGCCCAAAAAGAAGCTGCCAAAGCTGCTAAAGAACAAGCGAAACAAGAAGCCAAACAAGCCAAAGCCGATGCAAAAGCCCAGAAGAAAGCGTTAAAAGAAGAACTTGCTGCCGAAAAAGCGGCTGCTAAACAATCTGCAAAAGACGCCAAAACTGCCTTAAAAGCTGAAAAAGAAGCTTGGAAAAACTTGGCCAAATAAATTATTGTTATAATGAATGTGCCCCCGTTGACAAGAACGGGGGCACATTATGTGACGGAAAGTTTGTTATATTAAACCTACTAGTTTAAAAGAAATAATATCCTCTGTACTCTGTCTCCTCTATTTCTTTCCCTCCCAGGGCTTTGCATATTTTTTCTCCGAATGTACTATTACTATCTGCATAGCAAGCGCGTTTCCCGGCCAATACCGAATCAGGGTCATCCGCTTGCCACATGAGCAAATCATATGAATGTTTTCGGTTGCAACAAAAAACGTATCCATTCCATTCTTCATTAGGAAAACAGTACCAGTTATCATTTTCAAATTCTGTGGTTCCCTCCGAGGTTTCAAATCCTGCTGGAGGTTCTATCCCCAGTTCTTCAAAAGTCCAACCTCTGCCTTCTTCTACTTTATAATAAGCTCCATATTGCAATTTGGAGAGGGCCAATGCTTCATAAATATGATGCATTAGGAGTAACATTTGGGTGGCACGTGTTTTTTCTACAGCTACTTGATATTGCGGCAACGCCACGGCTGCCAGAATACCGATGATGAGTACTACTACTAATAATTCTATGAGTGTGAATCCTGCTTTTGTTTCTTTCATTTTTATTCTCCTCGTTGAGAAGCACAAAAAAGGCGACACATAATTGCCTAGGCCTTTTCCGTAACCCGTTCAATAACCGTCGCCCGTCTACCCCTTGCGGGGCAGACGTAAAAGCAGACGATTATTTGGTGGACGGAAAAGTGCCTTATATGTGGTTTCACATACCTGGCTCTGCGCAGGCCTCTCCTGCACTTCCAACAAATAATCTAATTTTTATACTTCTTTATTATTTTAATAAACAAAGGTCAGTTTTTCAAGAACTGTGAATCGTATCAGCCGTAATTGTAGAAAAAAATTTAGCGGTTTTGGCGGAGCGTTTCAAAGAGTACAATCGCTGCCGAGCTGGACAGATTTAACGAGCGCACCGGGCCCGTCATGGGAATTGTAAACAGGCGGTCTTTATAGATTTCGTAAAACTCTTTGGGTAGCCCAAAGCCTTCGGCCCCGAAACACAAAAACGCATCTGCCGGAATTTTGACGTCCCAATACGCCGTTTGGCCTTTGGTAGAGAGGAAAAATAATTTTTCCCGCGCGGGTTGTTCGTGCGCTAAAAAATCTTCCCAAGTTTCGTAGCGGCGGTAATCTAAATTGGGCCAATAATCTAGGCCCGAACGGCGGATTTCTTTAGAGGCAATTTTGAACCCTAGTTTGCCCACCAGATGTAACCGCGTGCCGGTAGCCACGCAAGATCTTCCAATGTTTCCCGTATTAAATGGGATTTCGGGATTGATGAGTACGATATTTAACATAGACAAAAAAGGCCGGGTTGTACCCGGCCTTTCAAGTTATTCTTCCCAGCGAATATATAGCGGCGTTAACACATTTGGAATGTTGTCATTTTTGGGTAATACCCGCAAGGCATAATCTTGCCGCCCGCTGTTTACCGGAGAGACTGCCGCTTCATAAATATACGTTTCGCCGTCTTTGCCGGTGCAGTTCATGGGTACAATGGCTAGTTTTACAATGCCTCCGATATTCCCACGTTGGCCTAAATAAAGTTGCACTTGTACTTGTTCCGGCTGCAAATTGCCGAGTTGTACCCGGGCTTTAAAATGCACCTTATCCCCCATTAAAATGGCTTCTGCGGGGGCTTGGGTTACATCTTGTACGCCGACGCGGTACCAATTGTCCGCAATTTGTTTGCGCCAATCGGCTACGGCTTGTACTTTGCCCGCTTCGGACAATACCAACCCATAATTATTAGCCGGTACGTAGAATTTTTCATAGTATTCTTTTACCATGCGGTGTGTATTAAAGAACGGCGCAATATGTTTGACCGATTCTTTCATCAAAGATACCCACGCGGCCGAAAAAGTTTCATTTTCGGATTTCGCATAATACGTAGGGGCAATATCTTGCTCAATTAAACTATATAAGGTTTCTGCCTCTACGGCATCGCGTTCGGCATCATTCTTATAGTTTTCATTTCCGCCGATAGACCAACCGAAATCACACGGACCTACTTCATCCCACCAACCGTCTAGGATAGAAAGGGCTAAGGCTCCGTTTAAGGCAGCTTTCATGCCGCTTGTACCGCTAGCTTCCATGGGGCGGATGGGGTTATTAAGCCACACATCCACACCTTGTACCATATAGCGGGCGACATTCATATTGTAGTCTTCCACAAATACAATTTTGCCTTTAAAGCGCGGGTCGTTTTGCGTAAGGCCCACAATCAGTTTAATAAATTCCTTTCCGGCAGTATCTGCGGGGTGTGCTTTCCCGGCAAATACAAACTGTACCGGGCGGGCCGGATTGTTGATGATTTTATCCAACCGGTTTAAATCTTTAAAAAGAAGCGTAGCGCGTTTATAGGTAGCAAAGCGGCGCGCAAACCCAATGGTTAGTACGTCCGGGCGGAGTACGTTAGAGGCTTTTTTAACGCTCATCACATCCAACCCTTGGCGTGTAAATTGGCGTTGCAGCCTTCCGCGCACCATATTGATGAGTTTATTTTTGCGGTTAGCATGTACGTCCCACAATTCAGCATCGGGAATGTCCGAAAGTTTATTCCAGGGTTCCGGTTCCGACGGGTCAATATACCCTAATTGGTTATTATCATATAAATATTTGCGGTACAAATCATTCAGTTCGTGTGAAATCCAGGACGAACTGTGAATCCCGTTGGTAATGCTGGTAATCGGTACTTCCGCTTTCGGTAAGCCAGGCCACAAGTTGTGCCACATTTCGCGGCTGACTTCACCATGCAATTTGGCTACCCCGTTGCAAAAGGCCGCTAAACGCAAGGCCACTACCGTCATACAATACGTGGTAGATTGCGGCGTTTCTTTGCCGAGTTCCAAAAATGCGTCCCAACCGATACCCATTTCATTGGCGTAAAAATCCATAGATTTACGTACGAGAGATGGGTCAAAATGTTCATTCCCAGCGATGACGGGAGTGTGGGTGGTAAAAACAGAAGTGGCCCATACTTTTTCGCGCGCTTGTTCAAAGGTTAAATTTTCGTTACGCATAAAATCAATGATGCGTTGGAACAGTAAAAACGCGCTGTGCCCTTCGTTAATGTGATAGACCGTTGGCGCAATACCCATAGCGGTTAATGCTTTTACACCGCCGATACCGAGAACCACTTCTTGGCGGATACGGTTTTCGCGGTCACCGCCGTAAAGTTTCTCGGTAATGGCGCGCTGGGCCGGGGTATTTTCTTGCAAATTGGTGTCTAATAAATAGAGCGAGGTGCGCCCGACGGGAACCCGCCATACGCAGGCCTTCACAGTTTCACCGCCCAAAGGAATATCTACCACAATATCTTTGCCGTCTTTTTGCACGTGTTCCACAGGCATGTGGGCCCAGTCGTTATCCGGGTATTCTTCATTTTGCCAACCTTCGCGGTTGATAATTTGTTGTACATACCCTTGTTTATAGAATAAACCGACACCGATAATCGGCATACCCAAATCGCTAGCGGATTTGATGTGGTCCCCGGCTAGCATACCGAGCCCGCCGGAGTAAATCGGCAGCCCTTCGCCAATACCGTATTCCATAGAAAAATACGCGGCTATTAGATTGCCTTTTTCTTGGTGGTGGTCGTTATACCAGGTGTGCGGTTCGTTTTTATAGGCATAGTAACTGCCTTTTACTTGGCTCAGCTGCGCCAAAAAATTTTGGTCTTGGCTTAGTTCTTCAAAGCGTTGTTGCGGTACACAGCCTAAAAACCATTTCGGGTTGCGTTTAGCGGCCGTCCATAATTGCGGGTCAATTTGTACAAATAAGTTAATGGCGTGGGCATTCCACGTAAACCACATATCGCTGGCAAGTTCTTCCAAAAATTTGATGTTGTCCGGCAGGTTGGGCTGGACGTTAAACGAGTGAATTTTCATCCCTTTCTCCTAAAAATAAGTTATATAGATTATATAAAAAAACCGCCCGGTTTGAGCGGGCGAATTTAACAAAATTTCGTGTTAAAAACAAATGTGCCGGGTTAGTCTTCTTCCGGGTGGGTAATACTCTGCTTCAGGGACGGCCATATATACCACATATACCCTCCCAGCAAAAACGCTGCCAAAGCTACCAATAAACATAATACCGGCAGTAACGTAATAAAATTTTGAGTAATCTGGATCACAAATTTTTCCGGAACGACGGAAATTAAGTACCAATCGTTAATATTAAGCGGTTGGTAACTGGCATACAACACTCCACGTTGTTTGGAGAGATATTTTACTACACCGCTTTTGCGGGCTGAAAAATCTTTTAACACTTGGTCGCGCAGTTTATGGTCCGGATCGTCAGGCATATCAAAAATGTTATACAAACCGCTGACGGCATTTTTGTGAAAGGACTCTACCACTTTATCTCCGTCAGCTTCTACCAACAAAGAATATCCGTTCCCTTCAAAAGATTCCATATCTAATGTTTTAGCAAAATCGGCTGTATAGTGCGTCCCTGCCAACACCCCAATGACTTTATCCCGATACCATATCGGGACCATTTCCACTAAAATAGAAGTTCCGTCTACCAAATCCGTTTCACGGGAAGAAATACCCGCAAGTCCTTTCATGGTTCGTTGAAAATTTTTCCCTTTTGACAGGTCCAATGTGCGCCCGTTGTCTAATTGTGCAATGCCATCGGGACGAATAAATTCCATATTTTTAAAATGATTTTGTTTGCGTTCTACTTGCAATAATTCTAATAATTCGGTTTCACTTGGATCCGGCAAAATGGCTATGGAGGAAGCAATAGCAGATAATAAATTCAAATCTTCTGCCACTTGCATTTCTATATGCTGTACATCTTGCGCGGCAAATTCCTGCAAAACGGATATAGTTTCTTTTTCTAACGTAGCAGTTAACCGGTGAACATACAAAAAAATGCCGGCGGAAACTAACGCGGTACACGCTAATAATACAACAGCAAATTGAACAAACGAAAATTTCTTCATTTTTTTCTCCTTATTTTTTCTTTACACGACCCAAATGCGGCAAATGAGGCCGCCTTTTAAAACGCAACAACCCTTTTTTGAAAAAATGCGCCAACCCCCCCTTGGCAGTTTCACGGTATTTCTTTTTCATATCCCGCCCGGTTTGCATCATCGCGGACAAGACATCATCATATGAAATGCGGTGCTCCCCGTCTGAAATTAAAGCGTAGGTGGCACATTCTAGCGCGCGGGAAGCTGCCATTGCATTGCGTTCAATACACGGAATTTGCACCAAGCCGTCTACCGGATCACAGGTTAGTCCCAAGTGGTGTTCCAACCCCATTTCTGCCGCATAGGCAATACGGCGGTTGTCCCCTCCTTCCAATTGGCAAGCAGCGGCAGCCGCCATTGCACAGGCCACGCCAATTTCTCCCTGGCAGCCCACCTCTGCCCCAGAAATAGAGGCATTTGTTTTGGCTAAATTACCAAACAAACCTGCCGTTCCCAAGGCATGAATCACGGTTAAATCTTCAAATTCATAAATTTCTTTAATTTGACGGCATACCGCCGGAACCACCCCGCAAGAACCGCACGTAGGTGCCGTAACCACTTCACACCCGGCAGCGTTTTCTTCGGCACAAGCCAAGGCGTACGCAAACAAATTATTCATACGCCGTAAATACTGCGGAGCCTGTTCTGCATTGTGTAAATAACGCCGGGCTTTGCGTTCTAAATTTAAAGAACCGGGTAACACGCCACGTTTTTCCAACCCACGCGCCATGGTACGCTGCATGGTATGCCAAACTGTTATCAAATAATCCCAAATGGCAGGGCCTTCACATTCTTCCACATACTCCCACAACAACATTTTACGGGCAGCTGTGTATGCTAAAATTTCCGCCATAGACGTATGCGGATAAACAGACGGATAGGCCGGAGTGTCTTGGGCATCGGTACGAATTTCTCCACCCCCGATACTGTAGAAAATTTGAGAGCCTAGCGGATGCCCGGCTTTGTCCAAAGCTTCCAAGCGTAACGCATTCGGATGCCGCGGCAAAAAAACTGTAGGTTCCCATACTATTTCTATGCGGTGTGGTTCTAAGGCTTCTTTGATTGTAAAATCAGTTAAATGGCCTTTCCCGGTAGCAGCCAACGCACCATACAAAGTTACCCGAAACGAAACTGCTTGCGGATAGTTTGCAGCAAACTGTACAGCCGCCTGATGCGGCCCCATGGTATGGCTACTGGAAGGCCCCATGCCGATTTTATATAAATGGGTTAATGACTCCATATCTTTCCTTATATTAAAATGGTATCATAATTTTACGATGAATATCTTATCTTCTTTATTAGTAGCTATCGGGTTATCTATGGACAATATGGCCGCTACGCTATCGGCCGGATGCGCGCGGGAAAGTTTTTCCCAACGGATGTTAGGGCGAGTTAGCGCATTATTTGCCGGGGCTCATTTTTGTATGTTTTCCATGGGATTTGAGGGCGGAGTATTGGTTCACGCCGGAAGAAAAGCCGGTGCCTGGGCAGCGTGCATCATTTTGGTAATTATCGGAGCCCGTATGATCAAAAATGCTTACACCACTACCGACATTTCCCGCCCGTTATTTGCTTCCTTTAAAACCCAATTAGCCCTGGCTGTTGCCACGAGTCTAGATGCATTATTTGTGGGGGCTAGCATGGCCTTTTCGGACGTACCTTTTTGGCAAACCGTATTATTTATTACCGGCTGTGTATATATTACCAGCTGGGGAGGGTTTTATACAGGAAGAATTTTAGGACAAAAATTCGGCCCCCGTATGGAACAACTAGGTGGGGCCGTTCTTATCCTGCTAGGCGTAAAAATATTGCTTGAAGGGGTAGGCATTTGGTAGAATGACGATATCTGGAAGTGAGGTGAATCTATGGGACTATTATCTGTTCTAATTATTTTTATATGTATTTGCATGGACAATATGGTAAGTGCCAACATGTCTGTCGCTAAAATGACAAAAGAAAACAAAAGTGTATTTTCTATTAAAATGGCCTTGTTTTTTACAGGAGCGAATGTGATATTGTTTGGGCTAGGATATTTAGCCAGTATTATTTTCTTTCGCAATTGGGTTTATTTTGCCCACCATTGGGTAGCATTTGCCTTTTTATTGTTGTTAGGTATTAAACTCATGCTGGAATCGATTGAAAAATCCCCCAGTTTTGGAGATAGCGACGTCGGTTCAATCCGTAAATTAGTAAAAGTATCCGGCTTAATCGGGCTTAATAGTTTCTTGGTAGGATATGCCCTGGAAACTATGGACCGCGGCTTTTTCCCGGAAGTGATTTTACTTTTAATTACTACGTTTGTACTTACGTTATTGGGGGCCCATCTGGGAACCGGTGCAGACCCGCAACCTAATAAAACTTTACTCAGCAAACGCTTGGAACTGGTAGCCGGAATTATACTTATTATCATGGGAATCCGGCTTATTATTATTTAGATCAGCTCCCCGTTTCAGCGGGCCTTAAATTTTAATCCGGATATTCATTGGACAACCTTCCCAAGATTGGTATAATGTGTTTATGAAAGAACGCTGCTTAGTACTTATTAAACCCGATGCGATTGAAAAACGTATCACGGGGATTGTAATAGACCGCTTTGAGCGGTTAGGGCTGACTTTGGTTGGCTCCAAAGTTGTTTCCCTTACCGAAAAACTCATCCGTCAACACTACGCGCATTTGTCGGGCAAACCGTTTTTAGAAGGAGTCATCCACTACATGATGGGCGATTATAACCACATTACGAACCACAAAATCTATGCCTTTGTCTTTCAAGGGAAAAATGCCGTATCTGCCATCCGCGACGCGTTGGGGGCTACTAACCCCGACAACGCCGCCCCGTGGACAATTCGCGGTAATTTTGGTAAATTTGATAAAAGTGCAGACATTGTATACAACTGTGTACACGCATCAGACTCAGCGACCGATGCGGAACGCGAAATTGCCTTGTGGTTTTCCCCAGGCGAAGTATTGGACGCTTAATATGGGTGGAACTTCTTTCAAAAAACACCTGTTAGCTTTCGTGTGCATGGGGATATTATCCCCGGTGTTTGCTGCTCCCAAAGAAGAAACCGTTACGTTATCCACCCAAGATAATTGGAACTTATCTGCCCTGTATATGCCCGCCGACGGCAAAGAAACAGCTCTTGTACTTTTACATGATTTAGGCAAACACAAAGAAGATTTCACTTCTTTTAAAAAAGCCCTCGCCAAAGAAGGGTTTGCTTATGTGGCAGTAGATTTACGCGGACATGGACAAAGTACCGCAAACGGAACCTATAAAACCTTTGCCAAAGAGGGTATGGATAACCCGTTTAATAAAATGACGTATGACGTACAAGCGGCGGTAGAGTTTTTGCAAAAAAAAGGATTTACGCCGGGCCAGATTTTTTTACTGGGTACTGGATTGGGGGCTAATGTGGCTGCCAAAACAGCCGGAGTGTTACCTGATATCGGCGGATTAGCCCTCATCAGTCCCAATGTCAACATCCGGGATGTACTGTCTATTCCTTCCCTAAAATTATATAAGGCAGATGTGCTGATTGCTACGAGTGCCGGAGACCGTAAAGGGTTTTTAGAAGCCAGTATTTTACGTAATGTAGCATTTCTATCAACCGGAGATGGGCGCGTAACCTTTCTAACTGCGTATGATTTTACTGGGCATGAATTATTGGATAAATATATTACGCAATCGGTTTTACAATGGGTAAAAACGCCGCATAAACCCGATGTATTGCAAACGGCGGGTTTTTCCCAAAATACAGACTCCGCACCCGCAAATTCATCTGGCGGGCTGATTCCTTCGGTATTAGCAGAGTAGGAAAACCTATGAAACCGGCACGCATTGTATTCCCTGCATTTTGGTTTGGCAAAAGTAGTTTACAAGAAGCCATTGAATTAGCCCGGCGCGGGGTGGGTGGCTTTTGCGTATATGGCGGTAAAGCCCAACAAATTTTAGATTTTGTGCACCGCATGCAGGATGTTTCTCCTTACGGGAGCCTCCTTTTTTGTGCCGATATGGCAGATAACTTACATGAAGTAATTACGGACGCCCCCCGGTTACCTACCAATCCGCAAATTGTCGCGTGTCCTGCCAACCAAGACGCAGCCTACCGCAAAGGATATATGACGGCCCGCATGGCCCTGGCAGCTGGGCTTAACTGGGTATTGGCACCCGTAGTGGATTTGGGCTATAACTCCCCCGCTTTTAGTGATAACCCGCTGCAAGTAACCAAACTGACCGGAGATTTTATAGCCGGACTTTCAAACGGAGGGGCCCTTAATTGCATTAAATATTTCCCGGGAATTTCCGGCGTTTTAAAAACATTACCCCAATTAGAAGATGCCGAGTTTGTACCTTATAAACATTTATTCCGCCGGGCGGATGCAGTTATGCCCTCTGATATGATTTTTCCCAATATTGATAATGACAACCAAGCCATGCTATCCGATAAAGTATTGTTAGGACTTCTTAAAAAACGGCTGAATTATAAAGGATGTATTGTCAGTTTTCCGCTCTGCAAAGGGCGGCTGCGCTACGAAGAAGCGAGTGCCGTCAAAATGTTACACGGAAAAGTGGAGACTATTTTAGCCCCCAAACACGCACACCCGGTTATTGATGCCATTGAACGTGAAGTAAGTAAGGGATTTTTATTAGATGAAATTACGCATGCCGTTTCTAACCACGAAATGTTTTTAAGTAAAATATCCTCCGGGCCGGAACCGTTGCCTATTCAAGAAGCATTTGCCCAGGCTGAAAAAGATTTCAAAAAGAAACAAGTTGAATTTACAATTCCCAAAAACAACCTTTTTGTGTAAGTTCATTCGTAACATGACACGCTCTTTTTAAGGCCCATTAAAAGATAGGTCTTTCTAACCCGGTCCTTAGGCCTTGTCAAAAAGGTGTTTTTCCGCTACAATATAAGTGTATGAAAAAAATGATTATTTTAGTGATAGCGGTAATCGGTGTAGCAGCATGTTATTATTACTGCAGCCGTTTACCCAAACAAGAAGGCCGTTTTGAAGTGGCCGGCACGGTAGAAGTGCCGCAGCGTTTGTTGCAACTGGCGCAGGCAGATAATAATTCGTGTGCCATTATTGTAAAAAATGAAGCGGACATCCCGGTGGCCATTAAACGGGTAGTAAATCCCAAGTTCCCGTTAGAATTTACCTTAGGGGAAGAAGATTTGCTGACCGAAAATGTGGACGGAGATTTAAAACTGGAAGTACAAATTAACCGCCACGGCCAATTAGGTATCATTAAGGAAGGCGACGTGTTCGGCTCTGCGGAAGGGGTCATAGATGCTCATTCCAAAGGGATTACGGTAGAAGCCGGCAAGACGTTAGGCAAAGTACAGTTAGCCAAAAACGTAAAAGGTAATTTCTTTCGTACGGCCGCCCGGTAGTTTTTGTAGTAGTTCAAAGCCCCTGAACTTTTGCGTTTGGGGGTGTTGGCAAATGAGTATGTTCCCTTACAAGGGATATGCTATAATAAGTGGGTAGTATTACAATTTTGAAGATTATTTGTTGAAGCGTGGGGGAAGCCCACGCCGAGCAACGAGAAGAAGGTTTTCTTCTCCGCGCAAGTTTGAGGTCAACAAATGGTCACCTGTGTCTTGCCTGTTCCTTTTTGAGGATAGGTAGGCGGTGATTATTTGTTAGGGGTTACCTCAAATTGCTTTTAACAAAGTTGCCGTCTTTTTTTCGGCAAAGTTTGACGTAATAAAATAAGATACAGGAGGTTGTATACGAATATAAGGCTCCAAAACACCCGGCAGGGTTTTACGCTTATAGAGTTATTAGTTGTAGTACTTATTATCGGTATTTTGGCGGCGGTGGCATTACCGCAGTATCAAAAAGCGGTAGATAAAAGCAAAGTATTCGCACAGTTGCCCAAACTAAAAACGGTAGCGGCATCAATATCTAGATGTTTATTAGAACATGGAGATATTTCATTTTGCAGCAATCTGGATAATTTAGATATAAAGGTAGATACAACCTGTGAACCTATATCTGGAAAGCCCATCTGTTTGCTTGCTGTATATAATTCATCATTTGACGATATTGTTTACTTGAGATACACAAGTTCAAATGGTGGCGTTGACATTTTCTATTCGATTTCTTTTGATAATGTGTCGCCATTATCATGTACCCATGTTGGACCAAGTTCCCAAGAGGCTCTCTGTGCTAAACTTGGTTTCAAATTAGTGGATGGAAAGTATATACTACCGTAATTGTATTTAGTTTTTTACCGCAAACAATACAGCCGATACCATACTTTGAGGATCGGCTTTGTGTTGCCCGGCAATATCAAACGCTGTGCCGTGTGCCGGGGAAACCCGCAAAAACGGCAACCCGGCTGTAATATGCACAGCCGCTTCTTGGGCGGCCAATTTAAGGCCTAAAAGTGCTTGGTCGTGATACATACACAAAAGTCCGTCATATTGGCCGCGCACATGGGCCAGCCACGCAGCATCCGTCGGCAGCGGCCCGGTTACGGGAAGCCCTTGTTTTTGCAGCATGCAAACAGCCGGGGTTAATACGTTGTTTTCTTCGGTACCAAATCGTCCGTTATCGCTAGCATGTGGATTGAGTGCACATAAACCAATCCGCGGATTAGAAATACCTTGTTTTTGCAGCGCCGCTATAAAATGGCGGGTTGATTTTAGCACGCGTGCCCGGGTAAGCACACGCGGCAAATCCGCCACCGCAACATGTTCGGTTACCAGGGCGCAACGGATATTCCCCGCGCAAAACATCATAAGGCCGTCTGCTCCCGTCCGTGCACGCAACAATTCTGTGTGGCCTGTAAACGGGATACCCGCCAAAGCCCAACTCTGTTTGGAAATCGGAGCCGTTACCAACGGAACCCCTGTTTTAAGAGCCAGTTTAATACCGGTTTCCACGGCTTGAAAACTCACGCGCCCCCCCAGGGCCGTAGGCCGTGGCTTACCGGTTAATTTGCAGGGCGTGTCTATAGAAAGAAGGGAAGCTAATGGATCTGTAAACCCGGCTTGTTTTAAGGAACAAGGCTCCCCAATGACTACTGGGATGCACGTGTGTTGAACGCGCTTATCCTGCAGGGCTTTTACAACAATTTCCGGGCCGATACCCAACGGATCTCCGGTCGTAATAAATACAAGAGGTTTGGTCATAACTTATATAACACACCCCCTTACCTGCCACGTACGTGGCTTCCTCTCCTTCTAGGGCGAGGAGGCAAGGGGGAACCTTAGTGCTAAAACTATTTTTTTATTTCTTCTTTTTGGGCCGCTTCAGCCTGCTTCGCAGCAATCACTTTATCCAGTTCAAATTCTTTGGTAATTTTAATATCGGCTTTATCTGCTAAATCGTCCAATAACTTACCTTGTGCTTCTAACACACGGGTTTGGGCTAAATATTGGCCCAAGTCATTTTTGATATCGTCGTAACTAATGGCCCGTTCGGCGCGTTTTTCTTTAATTTTAAGGATATGGTATCCCACGTCCGTTTTAATGGGCTCACTCACTTTGCCTACGGCTAACGAGAATGCTTTGGCATCAATTTCTTTGGGAGCAATCCCTTTAATTAAAATCATATCCCCCCCGGTAGCCAAGGCTTGTTGGTCTTCGGTATAGGTTTTAACTGCTACCGAAAAGTCCATCCCGCCGTCAATTTCTTTTTTGATTTTTTTGGCTAGTTCTGCTTTTTTGGCAACTTCGTCGGCAGACATATCTTTAGTTACTGCCAAATAAATATGCCCTACACGCACTTGTTCCGACGTCAGTTGTTTTAATTTAGCAGCAATGGCTTGTACTTGTTGTAAGTATTGCGGGTCTTTCTTTTCTAATTCTTTGATTTTTTTGGTGTTATTTTTTAAGACGGCTTGCACATCCTCATACAACGCTTTGGCATCGGCTTCTTCCACAGGTTTAATGTTTTTAGGAAGTTCTTGCTCTAAATATTTATGGGAAGCAATTTCTTTGGTTAGTTTAGCCCGGAAGGATTTCATCGTAAGCCCTTGTTTTTTTAAGGCTTCGTTAAACCGTTTTTCGGCTCCTTTGGGGTCTTCTTTACCGGTTTTTTCATCAATTACAAAACGGTTTTTTATTTCATTGACCCCTTCGTCTAGTTCCGAATCTTTGACCGTAATTTTGGCTTCTTGGGCAGCCTGATAAATAAGTTCCTTGGCAATCAAATCTTTTAAAATTTCTTTGCCCATAATATCTTTCGCATACGGGCGTTCCAACACTTGCGGAGCATTGGCAGCATATTGGGCAGTTACTTCTTCTACATACGCATCATATTCGGAAGCCAGCACCGGTTTCCCGTTTACCGTAGCCACGGAAGAATCCATCACTTTTGCTTGGGCACTTACCCCTAATACAGCCGCACATAGCACGGCTAAAATTTTACTCGTTTTTATCATAAATAATAACCTCGTATTGTGTTTTAAGCGTATCAAGCAGTTCATCCAACCGTTGGTTTTGCAGAATTTGCTTAATGCGCGGAGCGGCTTTTTCAAACGTCAGCCGGTTTTCATTTGTTTTCATTATTATATGAAATCCTTGCGGGGTTTTAAAGAACCCTTGTACTTTACCGGAAGGCGAATTAGCGGCAACTACTTCTAAACTGTCTAAATATTCCCCCGGCATAAACGTCAGCGTTTTTAAACTTTCCGGTGCGATAGAATACTGGCGGGACATTTCGTTCCAACGCCCGGGAGCCCCTTTCAGCGTGCGTAAAATCTGGTCTGCCGTTTGGGCATTATCCACAATAATTTGTTTGATTGTCATTTCATAAGGATATTGGGCAAAATAGTCTTTGATTTCTTTTTCAGACGGTTCCAAGGCATTTTCTTTTTGCTCATACCAAAAACGAATGAGGGACTCTGCAGCAAATTGTTCATAAATAGCATCCAACTCGGCCCGTTTTTGGTCTAATAATTGTTTGTACTGCGTTTGCTGGTCCAACCCCGTAGCACGGGCATCTTCTAAAATCAATTTTTCACGTGTAAGAATTTGAACTAGGTTCTGCCGCCCAATAGCAGTTTGGGCAAATTGCCGGTCTTGGGCATCTAATAACGGCAAACTATTTTGCACATCTTGTTCGGTAATGACAACGGTACCAATGCGGGCGGCTGCAGAGGTGGCATCAACCGCAGCGGAAGGGTCTTTATGACACCCCCCCACAAACACCAACAAGCATCCAATCAATCCGGCGTACCTCATATACATACTATACCATTTTTAGATAGTTTTTAGGCCGTTTAAAAATCCGATAAATTCTTGGGCAAACGCAAACGGAGTTTGTCCGTCCGGGACTAAGAGCCGCAAGCCATATCCTTGCCGTGTATGTAAAAATTGCACTTGTTGCGCTCCGTATTGGGCCAGTAAAACTTGGGGCAAATTTGCCGGCAAGCGGGTATGGGATGAAAAAGAACATGCTAAAGCGGGGTCCACCCAATCCATTTGATAAATCCCCGCCTTCCCGGCTTGACGGGAAAGTGAAATGACTTCTATCAATTGTTTAATTTCTGCCGGGACAGGCCCGCATTGATCTTGCAGACGGGCTAATACGGCTGCTGTTTCAGCTGGGCCAGCAGCCATCAATTCTTTATATGTTTTTAGACGTGCGGATTCGTCCGGTAAATAATCCGGCGGAATAAAGGCAGTTACCGGCAAATTCACTTTGGCTTGCAGCAGACGTTCTACAGGCTGCCCCTTTAATTTTTTTACCTCAGCAGCCACTAAATCACAATATAACGTAAGCCCCACTTCATTGACGTAACCGTGTTGCCGCACCCCTAATAAATCCCCGGCTCCGCGAATTTCCATATCCCGTAACGCTAACCGAAATCCACTACCCAGTTCCCCAAATTCCATAAGGGCCGCCAAGCGTTCTTTTGCTCCAGAAGTAGGGTCTTTCTTCGGTTTAGGCTTCCAATAAAAAGCAGCTAAATCCGCATAGTTGTCGGTTGGTTCGTCTTTGTTAAACAACCAATCCGGGTGAAATAAATAACAATAAGCTTTTTGCTCGCCACGTCCAATACGTCCACGCAGCTGATAAAGCTGGGCCAACCCAAAATCTTGCGCGTCTTCCACAATAAGTGTATTCGCATTCGTAATATCAATGCCGGATTCAATAATGGTGGAAGCCAGCAATACGTCGTAATGCCCCTGGTTAAAGTTCCACAAAGTTTGTTCCAATTCTTTTTCCGGCATTTGGCCGTGTGCCATACAAATACGCGCCTGGGGAACCAGTTTGCGTAAAAACGTAAGCCGTTCTTGCATATCCCGCACGGCATTATATACATAGTAAACTTGTCCGCCACGGACGAGTTCCTGCTGAATAGCCGCGGCGGCCAACTCATCACTCCAGGCGGTTACAACCGTTTTAATCGGAGTGCGGCCCCGCGGAGGCGTATCTATCAAAGAAATATCCCGAAGGGACGAAAGCGACTGATTCAGCGTGCGCGGAATAGGGGTAGCACTTAACATCAAACAATGCACGCCGGCACTAACAGCACGAATTTTTTCTTTTTGTTTCACGCCAAAGCGGTGTTCCTCGTCAATAATTACAAGCCCTAATGCTTTACACGCAATATCCTTACTAAATAAACGGTGAGTCCCAATAATAATATCGCATAAACCGTTTTTAAGTTCCGCAATAATTTTTTTCTGTTCTTGCACCGTTTGGAAGCGGCATAACATACGGATATTGATAGGAAATCCAGCCATACGTTTGGTAAATGTTTTATAGTGTTGGTCGGCCAAAATAGTGGTGGGAACCAATACCATTACCTGCTTACCTGATAACGCCACTTTTAATGCAGCCCGCATGGCTACTTCCGTTTTGCCAAACCCTACATCCCCGATAAGCACACGATCCATGGGTTTAGGTAAATCCAAATCCCGCAAAGTTTCTGTAATGGCTTGCTGCTGGCCGTTAGTCAGTTCATACGGGAACGAATCCGCAAACTCTTGTTCCATACGGGCATCCCCAGGTGTGGCCGGGGCTGCAGTTGCTTGGCGTAAAGCTTCTAAACGCAAAATTTCTTTGGCCGCTTTTTGGGCTTCTTCTTTCACGTGTTTTTTAGCTTCTTGCCACCGGGTACCACCTAAGGAAGCTAATGCAGGGCGTTTTCCTCCCGCAGAAATATATTTTTGTACTTTTTTAAAATCGTACATAGGCACATATAATTTGCTATTGTTACGGTATTCAATGGCCAAACATTCTAGGGGATGCTCGGTAGGGTGCAGAATTTCCAACCCCAGGTAACGGCCAATGCCGTGGTCCCGGTGGACGATGTAATCCCCAGGGACCAGTTCTTTGAAACGGACCCGTTTGGCATTTTCCATTTCCAAATTTTTTAAGGCACGTACCATGCTGAAACGACGGTTAAAAATTTCATTCGATGTAATAAAGGCTTGCTTATTTTTCCCGTCAATAAACCCCTTCGTAAGCGGCAAAATAGACAACTGTACTTGGTCTAAAACGGCCCGGTCAGAAAGGACTTCACTCATACGCTCTAATTCGCCACGGTTTAAACAACCTATTGTAATATGGAAATGCTCCTGGTACAAGCGATGAATTTCTTGGCAAAGCAAATCTAAATTATTTCCAAAAAATAAATTTGCTTTTAGGCGACCGTCTATGCTGTCCGTAGTGGTAGGAAGGGCCGTAAAAATAACCGTATTGGTACACGGTACTTCTTCGGGAATTTGGGAAGGTTCATCAAAAATATAAAAAGCACCCGGTAGATAATCTGCTAGTGTGGCAGGAGTATCTTCAAACGTAAGCGGTACTAATAATGCTTGATCTGTTATAGCGCGGGTTTCTTGGCTATCTATATCAAAAGAATGGATGCTTTCTACACGGTTCCCTGCAAAATAAATACGTAACGGGAAAGATTGGTCCAAACAAAAAATATCTACTACGCTGCCGCGGACGGCATATTGTCCGGGCACTTCTGTATATTCATCCCGGGAATATCCCAGCTTTTCCAGTTTATCTAACAGTTCTGCCCGGCGTAATACAGCCCCGGTATGGATAACAGAAGTACGGGCCCGTAATTCCTTGGGGGCAGGAAACGGCATTTGTAACGCTTCGTACGGGATACTAATGAGCCGTTTCCCGGTTAAAGTAGTAGCTAATTGGTATAAAAAATATGTTTGGCCCAGCGGAGTAGACGGAAAAGAAAGTACTTGCGTAGAAACCGAAATAAACGTATGAGCGGCTGCCTGAAAATCCTCTAAATCATGCGCGCTGACAAACACAATTTCCGAATGATTAGGCAGTAAATCCCGGCAGATGACGTAGGCTTTCCCAGCCTGGTTAGCCAGGCCATAATAACGCGCAAAAGAAGCAGGTAAACTCATACAAAATCAGAAAGATTAAAAACTTTGCGGTTCTGTGCCGGAAATAAATGCTTCTAACATTTTGTTACGTTCGGCAGGAGTAGCCAATTTCCCAGTCAGCGGATTTACGTAAGCGAAAGAAATCCCTTCCGGTACGGCGAAATCATCATTAGGTTCGTCTTTTAAAATTTGCTCCATAATAGCCGTCCACCAGCGGGCTGTGGTACTGCCGGTAAATTTGGCGGCATTTTCGTACGAAGTGTCATCATCATAGCCCATCCAAGCCGCCGCTGAGGTATGCGGAGTCATCCCTACAAACCACATATCACGGTGGCTTTGGGTAGTACCTGTTTTCCCGGCAATATTACGGCCCAAACGGTTGACATACGCACCACTCCCGCGTTGAACCACCCCTTTCATCATATTGATAAGTAAGTAAGAATGTTGCGGGGAAAATTGTTCTTGCTCTACCGGGATATGCTGCTCCAAAATCCGTCCGTTAGCATCTTCCACACGTTCAATATAGTAGTTATCGGTATGAATTCCGCCGTTGGCAAAGGTAGTAAGTGCCGCTAAATGTTCATCCATTTGTACCACACTAACCCCCAGGGCCAAGGCAGGTACACGCGGTAAATTGGCCGTAATACCCGCTTTGCGGGCTACACGGATCACTTCCGGAATACCCACCGCATCAATCAAATTAACAGCTACTAAATTCTTAGATTTTTCAAGCCCTTTGCGGAGCGTAACCCACCCTTCACTTTTTCCACCATAGTTTTGCGGGACCCATACGTTAAAATCTTTGCTGGAAATAAAGGATTGCTTAGCCAAATCTAATGAATACAAATCGGCATTTTCATCAAATGCGTGCCAATTGCGCCCGTCGTAATAAAACATGGTAGAAAGGTCTTTGACCAGGGTAGCCGGAGTATATCCTTTTTGTAAAGCTGCCATCCATACGTACGGTTTAAAAGATGAGCCCGGCTGACGTTTGGCCTGGGTAGCACGGTTAAACTTACTTTCATCATATTCCCGCCCGCCAATTAACACGCGTACCGCCCCTGACTTTACATCCCGCGCCATAAACGCACCTTGTAAACGGGGAGCTTGCTCGGAAGGATTGACTGGAGCCGTTTCTTCTTCATCCGTTGGTTGGGAAACCTCTGCTTCTGTATCATTGGGGTCAATTTCAATGCCAAGTCCCTTAGCCACTTGCTCATCAAATTCAGATAGGAACTTATTCATGGTTTCTTCGGCCATTTTTTGTTGGTGAATATCCAACGTAGTGTAAATGTTGAGCCCGGCTTTCCATACAGCATCCGTCCCGTATTTAAATTCCAAAATACGGCGGATATGCTCAATAAAATAACGGCCCGGCTTATTTTCTTCCACTTGCGACGGCTTAACAGGCATAGGCTCTTGTTTAGCAACAGCCAATTCTTCCTCTGTGATATAATTTTGTTCCCGCATTACATCTAATACAAGGTCCCGGCGTTGTTGGGCTATGGCTGGGTTTGCAAACGGATTATACCGCCCCGGGGCCGGAATCAACCCTACTAAGAGGGCCGCTTCGCCGGTAGTAATATCGCTTAAATCTTTATCAAAATATTTTTTAGCGGCTGCTTTTACACCATAGGAACCGCTGCCCAAATAGATTTGGTTTAAATAAAGTTGTAAAATTTCGCGCTTACTAAAGCGGTGCTCTATTTGAACAGCCAAAATGATTTCCCGGATTTTGCGGATCAGTTTCTTTTCTTGTGTTAAAAACACGCCGCGGGAAAGCTGCTGGGTTAACGTAGAAGCCCCTTGCTTGGCACTACCGGTGCGCATATCACTCAGTAAGGCCCGCCCGATCCCGCGCAAAGAAAACCCCGGGTGGGAGAAAAAGTTGCGGTCCTCCATCGCTACCACCGCGTTTTGCAAGTCCACCGGGATTTCTTCCAGCGGTACCATATTGCGCTTTTCTATAGAAAATTCGTGAATGAGTTCATTATTACGGTCATATACTTTCGTGGTGAGGGACGGCGTATATTCTTCCATTTCATACACAGGCGGCAAGCCGGACAAAATATACCGCATAAATACCGCGCTGCCTAAAATAAGTACAGCCAGCCCCGCTAACGAACCTATGATGAATAATTTAGAAAAAATAATCCGTTTTTGACCCATATTAGGTATTATAGCAAAATAGAAAGAGAGAAACGATTTTCACTTTAATTCATATTCCAGTTAATGACTCAATAAATGTGCACCTCTGGGCAGGATAGAGAAATATAAAAAAACAGAATTCTGATTTTTAAATATAATCTACTAATAACTACTCACACTTTATTCAAATTTTCTATAATATAAGTATGAGAAAACGTGCAGATTCTATTGTTGTAGCCAAATCCGCCGGGTTTTGCCCCGGTGTTAAACAAGCCATTGACCAAGTCATGGCATTGGAAGCCGCCAAACGTAAACCTATCTATACGTTAGGACCGCTTATCCACAATAAACAAGCCATTGAAATGTTGGCCATGAAAAAGATTATTGCCATTGATACCCCCGAACAAGCCGAAAACAAACGCGGCGTACTTGTCATCCGTGCCCACGGAATTACACCGGATTTGCAACGCAGCATTGAAAGTTGCGAAATTGCCGTGGTAGATGCTACCTGCCCCTTGGTCAAACACGCCCAAAATTTAATTGCCAAATTTGCCGTGCAGGATTATCATACCGTTATTGTAGGGGATAAAGAACACGCCGAAGTAATTGGCCTTATGGGCTATGCACAAGACCGCGTAACCGTGGTATCTAACTTGGCGGAAGCACAAGCGTTACCGCATTTTGCCAAAATTCACGTAGTCAGCCAAACTACACAACCTGAAAATGTATTTTATGAAATGGCCGAAGAAATCAAAAAACACGCAGATGAATGTTTGATTTCTAATACGATTTGCCAGCCCACCAAGGACCGCCAAAAAGAAACCATTGAACAAGCGCAACAAGCAGACCTTGTCATTGTAGTAGGTGGTAAACATAGTGCAAATACCACGCGTTTAGCGCAACTGTGCCAAGGGCTTACCAAGCACGTCCAACATGTGGAAACGGAAGGAGAGTTGGACCATGAGTTAGTCAAAAACGCAAAGAAAGTATTTATTACCGCCGGTGCCTCTACACCCAGTTGGGTAATTGAAGGGGTTGTATATCGCGTACGTTCCATTCGGAATGCTTTTTAAAACGAGGAGAATACGATGACGATAAAACGGATTGGAATTTTAACTGCCGGCGGAGATTGCCCAGGTTTAAATGCCGTGGTACGGGCAGTAGCCAAAAATGCCTTAGGGCATGGGATAGAAGTATTCGGCGTGCGTAACGGGTTTGACGGCTTAGTACGCAACGATATTTTCAAAATTACGAATGAAACCGTTTCCGGTATTTTAACCTTAGGCGGTACGATTTTAGGTACTAGCAATATCGCTAATCCGTTTAAATATACCTTAGCCCCGTTTGGTACGCCGGAAAAGCCGCGGGATGTTTCCAGCGTGGCCTTACACAATTTTAAAGAACGTGAATTAGACGCTTTAATTACCATTGGCGGGGACGGTACGCTGCACATGTCCCAACAATTTGTAGAAATGGGGTTGCCGATTGTGGCCGTTCCTAAAACCATTGATAATGATTTGGACGCTACGGACCAAACCTTTGGGTTTGACTCTGCCTTACACATTGCTACGGAAGCCATTGACCGCTTACACACCACGGCGCAATCCCACCACCGCGTAATGATTGTGGAAACCATGGGCCGCTATGCGGGCTGGATTGCTTTGCGTTCTGCATTGGCGGGCGGCGGGGATATTGTACTCATCCCGGAAATTCCGTACAATGATGACATCATTGTAGAATACATTCTGAACCGCAAACGCCGCGGTAAAACCTTTAGTATTGTAGTAGCTGCCGAAGGAGCGAAAAACGAAGCCGGCGAGCAAGCCATCGCCCGCACGGTAGCCGGCAGCACCGACGCGATCCGCCTAGGCGGTATTGCTTATAAGTTAAGCGATATGATTGAACAACGCACGGGTATTGAATCCCGCGCGTGCGTTTTAGGACATACCCAGCGCGGCGGTACGCCCACCGCATTTGACCGCTGGCTGTCCACCTTATACGGGGCCAAAGCGTTGGATATGGTATTAGAAGAAAAATTCGGCTATATGGCATCTTTTAAAAGTTTTCAAATGGCAGAAGTCAAAATTGCAGACGCTATCGCCCACTTAAAACGCGTAGACCCGCACGGCGCGGAAGTAAAAGCCGCACTAGAAGTGGGAATGAGTTTCGGCTCCACTCAAATTGGCTAGGAGAACACATGCAAGATAACCAAGATATGATTTACGGGATTCACCCCGTTATGGAAGCACTTAAAAGCAAAAAGCGCAACGTAACCCAAATTTATGTGTCCGACAGTAAAGCCGGGCACCGTACGGTGGAAGAAATTATCCGTTTGGCCAAACGTACCAATGTACGCATTGACCGCATTGAAAACAAAGTGCTAGACCGCTTGACCGGCGGTGCCAACCACCAGGGAATTATGGCCAAAGTACAACCCGTGAAACTGATGAAACTTTCTACGGCTATTTACGAAGCCGACGGCAAAAAAGATGAACTGTGGCTGGCTGTGGACGAAATGACCGACCCGCAAAACTTAGGAGCCATTATCCGTAGTGCGGCTTGTTTAGGGTTTTCTACGATTATTTTGCCCAACCGCCGGACCGTGGGCATTACACCCGCTGTCTATAAAGTAGCGTGCGGGGCGATTGAAAATGTGAATTTAGTAGAAGTAGCCAATCTCTCTGCCGCCATTACGGATTTAAAAGAAGAAGGTTTTTGGATTTACGGGGCCGATATGTCCGGGAAACCCATTCACAAGGTGCAGTATAATTCTCCCGCGGTGCTGGTGATTGGCTCCGAAGGATTCGGTATCCGCGAAAAAACTGCTGAAAATTGCGACGAAATTGTTTCCATTGAACAAAAACAATTAGGCGGCGTGGACAGTTTAAATGCCTCTGCTGCTGCCAGCATCATCATGTATGATATGATGAGCAAAATTAAGTTGAAATAATAACTTTAAAATTTCCAAGTAACAACACGAAGATTGTTGTTACTTGGAAAACGTGTATTTTAACGACGGTTAAACTGTCTCATACAAATATGATCATTCACCACCATTCGGTTATATCCCATTTCCTCCAAAATCTTTTGCCACTCTTCTGCCTTGCCCGTGGTACATCCCGCTCCTATCGCACGAATACCGCCAACTTCTCTATCTGCACGGGGTAACGCTAAATAAACGCCAAAACCACTATTTATGTAAGGTCCTTCCGTAAAAAGGACACGAACGAAGCCATTTCCTATATTTAATGCCATGTCTGGATACCTCTCCTCAGGGGTTGCTACAGCCATAATACACCCCCAAAAACTACCAGTTACCCTTGGAAATGTTGCCTCATAATTTACATTCAATTCATTTAAACAGCTCGTATAGGAACCTGTAGCCAAAAAATGTTGTTCTTGTGCTTCTAGAATTTTTTTAGCCCATAGTTGCATCATAGTACCCCGGCTTTTCCATACTGCTTTCTGATACTGCGGCAACGCCACGGCTGCCAATATGCCGATGATAAGCACGACGACCAAAAGTTCCAGTAGTGTAAAACCTTTGGGGAATATGTTGGTTTGTTTCTTTGTTGTTTTCATAAGTTTTTCCTCTCTTTGTTTGAATGTTACAATTTGATTGCTTATGAAACCCAACAAAAACGGCTATTACATTGGTCCTCATTCCCAGTCCCAACTACACAGCCGCGGCCTGCCATTTAAAAAGGGCAAACACTCGGTGCAATATAATTAAGGGATCAGCTTAATCACATTGCACCTAAACGACCGCTTTTTGGAGGGAATGAGGGCTTTAAAAGCACTCCGTTTCTTAAACGGTTCCAAAAACAGATTTCAAATTGTGTTTTACTGCTCTTTTATTCTACATAATTTCTGCTAAATGTTGCATATTTCACACCCGCGCCAGCCAGTTTAACAAAATAAAACCGCTACACGGGGTTGTGCGCGGCGGCTATTTAGAAATATCAGATAGTTTTAACTCCTTCGGTCTAATATGTAAAAACTGCCTTTCTCATGTTGTTTGGCTAAACATTTTAATTCACTACCAATACTACTTACCATAGCAAACGAGGTTAAGGGGCGTTTCGTATTATGCACAATGCCAATTCCAATCGCCAAAAACGGAAATTTTTCGGTTTCCCCTTTACGGTTGGTAGAAAGCATATAGCCTTGGGCTTTATCTTGGGGAGAGTAAAAAGCAGGGGCGGCCTTATCCAGTTGAACGGCAATTTCTTGGGCCACCCGTTCGGCTTTATCAAAAGGACACACCACAATAAAATCATCTCCGCCGATATGCCCTACAAAGGAATTAGGGGCTTGTTTAGAAGATTGTACAATAATATCTGCCGTCGTTTTAAGCACGCGGTCCCCGGCTTCAAAACCGTATTTGTCGTTGAATGACTTAAAATTATTTAAATCACAATACAGTACCGCAAAAGGTTTGCCGCTGGCAATTTCCCGCTCTACGCGGGCTTGGATAGACGGGTTGCCCGGCAAGTGTGTTAGCGGATTAGAATCCATACGTTGTTGGCTGCGTTTAAGCAGTAGTTTTACACGGGCCACAATTTCATCTTCGTCCGCAGGTTTGGTTAGGTAATCATCAATATCCAAACCTAACCCTTCTAATTTTGTAGATTTATCGGTAACAGCCGTAAAAATAATAATCGGCGTATGCAAATATCCCGTACGGCTGCGTACTTCTTTCACAACGTCAAAACCCGTCTTTTTAGGCATTTCATAGTCTAAAATAAGCAAATCCGGGTTTTCTTTGTATGTTTTGTCTAGCGCCTCCTGTCCGTCCGCCGCCTGAATAACGGTAAACCCTGCCTGGGTTAAAATTTCAGAAACCAAAAAGCGAATGGCGTGGGAGTCGTCAGCCAATAAAATCTTTGCACGTTGTTCCATACCCATATTATAGAGAAATCCTGCCGAAAGCGCAAGCATTACGGTCGGTAAATAAACGATACGAGTAAATTCTTTTGATGATCCCGCCGCCAAGAGAAAAAATTTTCACGGTCCCCATAAGTACAATAATACGGCGCGTGAATATGCTCCGAAGATAGCCCGGCCCGAATGAGTTGGCGTTTAATTTCTGTATTTAAATTAACAAACAGTTTGCCGTTTTTAGGCACTACACAATCCTTGGAAAACTGGGAAGCCACATCTTCCTGCACTTCAAAACAACACGCTTGAATATGCGGCCCCAACCAAGCTTGTACGGTAGAACCGGGCGCGGCTTGCAAAAGAGCACGGGCCGTTTTCCCAGCCAGACCGTTTACTACCCCGCGCCAACCACAATGGGCTAATGCTGCGTAATTCCCGTCAACCGTCCATAGAAAAACAGGCACACAATCGGCTGTTAAAATAGCCGCTCCCCAATGAACCGGCATAGGGGCTAACAACCACGCATCGGCATCCCTAAGCGATTGGGAGGTTATTGCTTGAGCGGTTGTTTCGGAAGGAACAGAAACAAGTGCATCCCCGTGTACTTGATGAAAATGTAAGATACGTTCCGGTAAAATGTCCAGTTCTTGATAAACAGATGCTTGCGCGGAAACTTCCCGCATATTGCCGCTATGGCGGGAAAGCGTCCCCCCCACAAATCCGGCAGCCAGTAAGCGTTTATCCGTGTAAATCTTCATAATGCAACTTTTTTAATAAGGCCCGGGGCGTTTTCTCTCCCAACAGTTTTTGGGCAGAGCGGGTAAATTTATCCGGGGCATCACTTGCATATAATTTCACGGTACCCTTCCCGCTAGAAACTGCCATTTTTTTAGCGTATAAAAATTGCCGAACGGAACGAGCCAACGTATCGGCAGAATCTACTAATTGGACGTGCGGCCCCAAAATGCGGGCAATCAGATTTTTTAAAATAGGGTAATGCGTACATCCTAAAATAACGGTATCGGCTTTACTTTGTTGAACCGGGACTAAATATTCCCGGGCTACTAACTCGGCGGCTGGTTTCTCTGCAAATCCTTCTTCGGCAAGTGGCACAAAAAGCGGACACGCTTGCTGAAATACCGTAGCATCCGCCAAATGTTTGTGAATTTCTTTTACATAGGCGTTACTTTCTACGGTTCCTTGGGTGCCCAGTACCGCAATTTTCCGGCTGCGTGTAACTGATACCGCACAGGCTGCCCCAGGTTCAATAACCCCCACTACCGGTACGTGTAAATGTTTCCGTAATGCAGGTAAGGCTTGGGCCGAGGCTGTATTACAAGCGACTACTACCAGTTTAACTCCGCTATCTTCCAAAAACCGGGCTACCGCTAGTGATAAACGCGTAACAGCCGCTTTAGATTTCCCGCCGTAGGGGACATTCGCAGTATCGCCAAAATAAATTAAATTTTCATGGGGAAGTTCACGCCGCAAGGCCTTTAAAATAGTAAGGCCGCCTACGCCCGAATCAAATACACCGATAGGTTGTTTTTTCATATTATCATTATAGTAATTTGTAAAAGCAGGAACAAACTGCTTTTTATGTGCTACAATAATATTATGAGAAAGTTTTTGTTGTCTTCCTTTTTATTTTGTATGTGTATAACCGGGGCAGCCGGAGCTGAAAAAAATGCATCTGCCGCCCAGCCGCTTTTAATTGGAGGTAGTTTTTCCACACAGGCCAATGTATCTGCCAAAGCACATCCGTTTGATGACCGAGCCCGGGATAGTGAAATAGCGACGCTGCAAGAAAAATTACGTAATAACCAATACAAAGAAGTCATTAACCGGATTAACACGTTAACCGCGAACGATTTTGTAGATGACCGTTTTTATTTATTGTTAGCTATTGCTTTTGACGGATTGAACCGTTATGATGATGTTATTTATACAGCCGGACAGGCAATTGCCGTCGCCCCACAGGATGCCCGTGCCTATACATTGCGGGCCGGGGCTTACTTAAAACACAAAAATTACGAACGTGCCCGTATTGACGTAGATACAGCTTTAAAGCTTAATCCCTCCTCCCGCTTAGCGCAACAGATTAAAAAAGAATTGGATGCCCAAACCCTCAAACAACCCGGGAAAAAAGTAACTTCCAACTCTCCTAAAGAGATTCCTACCTGGCTGGTCATTTATGCAGCAGTTATTATTTTAGCCCTTCTGTTATTCGTGTATTTTAGATACGAAGATTTATTCCGCGCCAAAAAGCCCTCGTATGCGCGAAAAGAATCAGAAATTAAAGATCAGTATGATTTTATCCGTCAAATCGGAGAAGGCGGCATGGGAAAAGTATACGAAGCCTATGATAAATCTTTAAAACGCAAAGTGGCCATTAAACGCGTGCGGCCAGAACTGGTACGGAGTGCCTATGTGCGCGAGCAGTTTCTATCCGAAGCCCGCATGGTAGCTTTACTACGGCATCCCTGCATCGTGGAAATTTATACTGTTATTGAGTCCGAAAATTCCCTCTATTTAGTATTTGAGTATGTAGACGGGCAAACCTTGGAAACCCGGTTAGACATTGACGGGCGGTTACCGTTCTCGCAAGTGAAAGAAATTTTTAAACACGTATGTGAAGGGCTTGCGTATGCCCACGCACAGGATATTATCCACTGCGATTTAAAACCCGGTAATATTATGATTTTGGAAGATAATCAAGCCAAAGTCATGGATTTTGGAGTAGCCAAAAAATTGGATAACCAAACCGGAGCCCGTACCGTAGCAGGAACGCCTGCTTATATGGCCCCCGAACAACAACGCGGATTTATGCGCAAGCAATCCGATGTATATTCCCTGGCGTTGTGTGTGTATGAAGCCTTAGTGGGTCAAGTACCTTGGACGGTTAAAGGATTTAATATCGCTCATAAAAAAATTGTACCCGCTTCCAAATTAGCCCCACATGTACCCCCAGCGGTAGATGAGGTGTTGGCAGATGCCCTGAAAGAAGATCCCAAAAAACGTATCCAATCCATTGAAGAATTTTGGGAACGGCTCAATGCTATTGAACCGTTACAAGACGATCATCCGGAAACTACCCATTATTAAAATGGGGGCCCATGGGCCCCCATTTTTTTGACGAAACGCATTTATTTAGCGCAGGATTTTTTGTCTTTCGGTTCGCACCCGTTTTGCAAGTCCTCCAGGTCTTGTTCGTGTTCCAATTCGTCTTCTAAAATTTCCCGTACTAAATGTTCCGTAATCGGGTCCTTCCCAGCCACCATAGCTAATAATTTGTGATATACCTCAATGGCGCACCGTTCCCCTTGAATGTTTTGTTTTAAAAGAGTAAGCGCGTTGGGGTCTTTGGGGGCTAAATAGCCGCAAACACTCTCTTTTAGCCATAGATCCGGAGAGATAGCCGGCGTACCGCCCAGTTCTATAATCCGTTGGGCCAATTTTTCGGCGTGTGCTAATTCTTCTCCGGCATGCTCTTGCAGTTCCCCAGCGATTAAGTTTGCCATTTTACCTTCGGCTACTTTGGCACCAATCCAGTATTGGTAATAGGCCAACCACTCGTCGCAATAGGCACTATTAAGTTCCTTGAGTAGCGCGTTCAAATCCAGCCCCGCGCGAACGACTAATTCTTGTGCTTTCATTCCCATACTAACCTCCTATTTCCCCTATGAGGGTGGACTATTACTATAACAAGAGCGGGGCCCCCAAGCAAGCCCAAAAATTAATTAGTTGGCAAGTATGACTTTTTTGCTTTGGAGGGTAGATATGCTATAATAAAACCAACAAATTAGTAGTGCAATTTGAAGATTATTTGTTGAAGTGTAGGGAAAGCCTACGCCGAGCAAAGGAAAGGAGTTGTATCCTTTCCGCGCATGTTCCAAGTCAGCAGATAATCGTCTTGTCTTACCCATTTTTTAGATGGGTAGGCGGCGATTATTTGTTAAGGGTCACTTGGAACAGCTCTTAAACAAATTGCCGCCTTTTTTGTTGGCACAGTTTGACGTAACTTAAATAAGACAGGAGGTTGTATTATGAACCATAGCAATACCCGGCGGGGGAATACGCAACATGTTGTAAACGGAAATAAGCATGCTGAACGTGTTTTAGCATTTAGTTGTTCTATGGGGGGGAAGGAGGCCCTGAATAAAAACGCTTTCAGGGCTCCGCTTCGCTCCGGTTTTACGCTCATTGAATTGTTAGTTGT
>CALAFB010000028.1 GCA_937891135.1 uncultured Elusimicrobium sp. | reverse complement strand
GGTACTCATCATTGGTATATTAGCGGCGGTGGCGTTGCCGCAATACCAAAAAGCCGTCGTGAAAGCACATTATGCCGAGGCAAAAGTTAATTTAAAAACATTGGCTCATGCTCAGGCAGTATGCGACTTATCCAATCGTGAAGATTGTGGTATTGTTGATGATGGAATTGCTATAAATGTAGGCGATAATAGAAGTGGTTCGGTATTAGAAACGCCAAATTTTGACTATCAAGACAGTTATGGAGAAATTAAAATTTGTGCCGGATCCAAGAAATACGCTAAGGCCATGTGTTATGCGTTGCCCGATAATAAATATAGCCTGGGAAGTAATTATTGCGGAGGTAACGGATTGCCTGATTTAAATTATGCTGCCTTATTAGATATGGAAGAAGATTCTTCTTGTAGTTGTTGTTAATGCAGGATACCCGGGGGATTTTTCTCCCGGGCGTTTTCTCTCCTTTCAACCGTTCAATTTTGCTATAATTAGTATATGAAGAAATATCTTCTTATACTGTTTTTTGGGGCTGCTTGGCCGCTGGGCGCGCAGGAAGTGCCCGCGCCGGATTCTCCGGCAGAGCCCGCTGTGCCTACGGTTAGTAAATCGTCGTTAGCGGCTAAACATTTGGACAGTAAACTTAACGAAACCCTTTTGCATAAAACCGTGCTGGATTATTCCCTCCCGCCGGAAATTGCCCAGGCCGCCCAAGCGTGCGTACAGGGCGAAGAAGATTGCTATTTTACCTTTAAAACCTTTGAAAATGCGCCGGACACGAAACTGGCCGCCGCCGCCAATTTGGAACTGGCCGTTTTATCTTTGCAGCGCGGGCTAGTAAAACAAGCCCTTTCCCATATAGACAAAGCCAGCCAATTAAACCCTACCGACCCATTTACCGAACTGACCCGCGGATGGATTTTACTGTCGGCCGGCAAGTACAAAAAAGCGCGTGAAACCTTTGACCACCTGCTCTATTTATCGGCGGATTTGGAATATGTGTTTTCGGCTAAATTGGGCGGGGCCCTGGCATTTTATTTATCGGGGCATAAAGACAAAGCGGCCGAACAATTACAATATTTGTATGTGTCCAACCCGTATGCTATTTCATTTGTGTCTTATATGTTGGGGCGGATTGCGTCCGAAACCAAAGCCGCGCGTAAAATGGCCCCGGTGTTTTTACAACAATCCTTAGCCCACGACGAAAAAAACTACGCCGCAGCCGAACTGTTTGCCAAACTGTCCGAAAAAGATAAAGACAAACTCCGCTCCTGGCAATACTATGCTACCTTGTATAGTTTGGACCCGCAAAACGAGGAGTTGGCAGATAAAATCCGTACTTACGCCGAAGATTTTGGCTCCAAAAGTATTGATTATTTATTTTACTTGCGTTTAGAGCAGCCTATCGTGCATGAGATGAAATCTGTTCCCTCCCCGCTGGTTAAAATGGCGTTGTATGCCAATCACCGCCAAGTTCCGCAAGAATTGCAGCAAATTTCCGTCATGGCGGCGGGCACGTTTACCATTTCTGACGACGCCCGCGGCGAAATTTTAAAAGTACCCTCTTACATTGAAAAACACATTGAATTTAACCCGGAAACCGGCGGCGTGGATTTTAAAAATTCCCGCGGACAAGTGGAATTTTCGGCCTTGCGTCCGTTCACGCTGAAATTGACGAATGTGGATAAAACATTACTGGTTAAAAGTGCCCGCGCCCAAAATATTTTTGCGGCGGATTTAAGCGATAAGGAACTCAAAGGCAGTTTAGTGGTCCTTCCTACCAAGGCGGGATTTAAACTTGTGAACGAAGTATATAGCGAAGATTTAGTGCCTGCGCTCTTAGCCTCCCGCGTGCAAGATATGACGCAGGAACCGGCGTTAGAGGCCTTGGCGGTGGTCTTGCGTTCGGCTCTGTTGCAAGCCGTAGCGGAAAATAAAGACCAACCGTACCATATTACCGATAACGACGAACAATTCCACTTTAAAGGCATTAACTTAATTTTTAAAACGTTGTTAGATGCCTCCCGCCAAACCACGCAAGCCCGGTTGACCGAGGCCGCCGCCGGGGCGTACCAAAATTGCGGGGTAGTAACGGCGAATAAAATTTTGAATACGCAAGACAAACCCGCTTATCAGTTTTCGCCGGCTAACGTCAGTAAATATTTACTTTCTAATCCGCCGGCGGATCTTGTTTCCCGTCCGCAGGACCCCACAAAATGGGCCGGCATTAAGTGGATTTATTGGCTGGAAGGCAAAGATATTGAACGGCGCGTTTCGTATATTACGCCCATTGGTAAATTGCGGGCCATGACGCCCACGCGTATTTCACCCAACGGACGTATTTTATCCATGCGCTTTGAAGGTTCCAAGGCCGATTACGAAGCCACGGACCCGCAAGAAATTTTGTTCATTTTAAGCGCGGGGACCCTGCGCTCCAACTTTTTTGACCTGGTTCCGTTGTATAAGGGAAACCGCATTTCACAGGTGCTTGTGCGCGGGTACGATACCGGCCTGGGCGAAGGGTTGTGTTTACGCGGCGCGGAAGGACTTGCTAAACAAGGGCGCGATTATCAGGGCATCATTAAATACTATTTCCCCGAAGCACGCATTTTAGATACTACCACAGGGACGGTTCACTAATGGAAAAAACAAAAATCTTATACTTTATTACCCGGTTGGACCAAGGCGGCGCGCAGGCCAGCGTGCTAACCACGATGAAAACCATTAACAAACAACAGTTTGATACATATCTAGCGACCGGACCCGGGGGCCGTTTGGACGGCAAATTTAAAGGGGATCCCGACCACTTATTTTTTATTCGCGCCTTAAAGCACGACGTTAAAGCCAAATACTGTTTACATGATTTGGTGGCGTTTATCCAAATGGGGACTATTTTATGGAAAGTACGGCCGGATATTGTCCATACCAACGCACCCAAAGCAGGTATTTTAGGCCGTCTGGCCGCGCGGGTTTTTTATCCTAAAGCCAAGGTGGTGCATACGTTTCACGGGCTTGGTTTTGCCAAAGAACAGGGGAAAAAACATTTTAAGTTTTTTGTATGGGTAGAAAAAACCTGCGCTAAATTTACAGATGTGCTGGTTTTTGTTTCGCGCAAAAACGCCACCGAAGCCAAAGAATTGGGGATTGGTAAAGGCGTGCGTACGGAGATTATCCGCGCCGGGGTCAATTTTAACCCGATTTTGCCGTTAAAGTTTGACCCGGTTGCCAAAAAAGCCTCTTTAAACATTCCGGCCAATGCTAAAGTTGTTTTGGCACTTGCCAACTGTAAGCCGCTTAAAAATCCGCTCCATTTTGTATTTGCGGCTTATAAAGTGCTGCAGCAGATGAAAAATGTTTATTTTATTTTCACGGGGGACGGCCCCTTGAAAGACCAAGTAACTACGCTCGTTAAAAACCTAAATATTGAAAAGCAGGTTTTGTTTCCCGGGTGGCGTAATGATGCGCTGGAACTATTAGCCATTAGCGACGTGTACGCCAGCGTTTCGCTACGCGAAGGGTTGCCGATGTCTTTGTTAGAAGCCATGTCTATGCGTTTGCCGGCAGTATGCTATGACGTGGACGGTATTAGTGAAGTAATTTCTAATCATAAAACCGGTTTTCTGGTTGCACCTAGCGACATTAACACCTTCGCCGATAAATTAAAAATACTGTTGCGCCATACGCAACTACGCGAGCGGTTTGAAGCCAATATAGACCGGCGGGACTTCGCCGAATTTACCGCCGCTACGATGGTTAAAAAGCAAGAGCGGTTGTACCGCAGTTTAGTGCCGCCTACTAAAAAGAACGGCGGGAAACGGCGTTTCTTCCGCCGGAAAAAACATTTTCAGAAACCTACCAAACAGGGAGTTAACTAATGGATTACGCAATCAATGAAATGGAACAGGAAGTGCTTAACACCACGCGCGAACTGGCCCAAAAAAAATTAAAACCTTTACGCGCCGAAATGGACGCCAAAGAAGAATTTTCCAAAGAAATGTATGAGGAATACCGCAAATCCGGTATGTTCGGATTGTGGCTGCCTGAGGAGTACGGCGGTTTAGGCGGTGGAATTACGTGTTTAGCGATGGCGTTTGAGGAACTTTCCCGCGCGTGTGCAGGGCTTGCCTTAACGCCGGGAACGTCTGCGTTGGGGGCCATCCCAATGTTTTTGGCGGCTACGAAAGAGCAGCGCGCAAAATGGTGCCCGGACCTAGCCAGCGGCAAAAAACTCTGGGCGTTTGCGTTAACCGAACCTGAAGCCGGGTCCGACGCTACGGCTCTGAAAACTACTGCCATGAAAGACGGCGATTTTTACGTGGTAAACGGAACCAAACACTTTATTTCCACCGGGAAAGAAGCCGATTTTTACACCGTGGCTGTTAATACCAATCCGGCCCGTGGTCCGCGCGGCATTTCGCTTTTGGTAATTGAAAAAGGTACGCCGGGTTTTTCCTTCGGCAAAAAAGAAGAAAAAATGGGCATCCGCTCTAACCCGACGTATGAACTGATTTTTGAAAACGTACGCGTGCCGAAAGACAATCTGCTGGGCAGCGAAGGACGCGGGCTTTTGTACTTGCAAGAAACCTTAGATTATTCCCGCCCCGGTGTTGCCGCGCAGGCAGTTGGTATCGCGCAAGGTGCGCTGGATACCACGATTCCGTATTTACGCACGCGCAAACAATTTGGGCAGCCGATTATCACGTTTCAGGCATTAGGCCATAAAGTAGCTGAACTGGCCGCCAAGACCGAAGCCGGGCGTGCACTCGTATATAATTTAACGCACCGTATGGACGAGGAATATCTGCCGGCTGTCAAAAATGCGCTTGAAAACGGTACTACTGTGCACGACGAACTTAAAAAATTAAAAGGCGGGCGTTGGACCAAATACAGCGCGGAGGCCAAACTATTTTGTTCCAACGTCGCTATGGAAGTAGCGGACGAATGTGTAACGCTGTGCGGCGGAATTGCGTATATGCGTGATTTTCCGCTGGAAAAATACATGCGGGATGCCAAAATTACGCAAATTTACGAAGGCACCGTGCATATCCAAAAGAACGAGATTTTAACGGCCCTTATCAAAGAATACGCCGCCAAAGGAGACGAATAATGCTGCATATTGTATCTTGCGTTAAGCAAACCCCTAAGTCAGATAACGTAAAAATTGACCCCGCGACCGGGTGTCTTGTGCGCTCCGGCACCGAAAGTGCCATGAACCCGTTTGATGAATTTGCGTTAGAAGAAGCCGTTACCTTAAAAGAACAAGTAGGCGGAAAAGTGTCTGTCATTACCATGGGGCCGCCGCAGGCCGAGGCCGTTTTGCGCGACAGTATTGCCCGCGGTGCTGACGAAGTTTTTCAACTGGGGGACCGGGCGTTTGCCGGGTCCGACACGTGGTCCACGTCGTACGCGCTGTCTAAAGGGATTGAAAAAATTAGCAGTTTGCAAAAAGTGGATTTGATTATTTGCGGCAAACAAACTAACGATAGCGATACCGGGCACATCGGCCCGCAAATTTCGGCGTGGCTGAAAATCCCGAATGCGGCGTTTGTCAAAAAAGTCGTGCGCGTAAATGAAAAATCCATTGTGGTAGAACGCTTAACCGAGGACGGCAGCGAAATAGTAGAACTACAATTTCCGTGTGTGCTTTCTGTTGTTAAAGAAATTAACAAGCCGCGTGTACGCAGCGTAAAAGGCCGTATGCTTGCCAAGCGTGCGCCGGTAACTGTCTGGACCGCCGACGACGTGCAAGCCGATAAAACCATGCTGGGCATTAACAACTGCCCCACGCGCGTAGTAAAATCCTTCGTGCCCAAGCGTGAAGTAAATGCGACGGTGGTGGAAGGGCAAAACGGCAAAGAAAAAGCCGCAAAATTGGTGGAACTGTTAAAAGAAAATAACTATATTTAAGGAAATTTTATGAATCTAAAAGACTATAAAAACGTATGGATTTTTGCACAAGTACAGCGCGGCAAATTAAGCCTTACTGCGTATGAATTGTTAACGGCCGGACGCAAATTGGCAGACGAGCTGGGCGAAAAATTGTGTGCCGTACTACTTGGCAGCCAGGTTAAAAACCACGCGCAGGATTTAATTGAACATGGGGCCGATATCGTGTATGTGTGTGAGGACCCCGCGCTGGAAAATTATATGGACGATACGTACGCGCGCGTCCTGGCAGACTTAGTGGCGCAGTACAAACCGAACAAATTTTTAATCCCGGCTACGAATATGGGCCGCTCGCTCTCTGCCAAAACAGCCGTGCTGGTGGGGACGGGCTTAACGGCCGACGCTACCGACGTAACGATTAACCCGGCCGACGGGCAATTACACGCCACACGCCCGACGTTTGGCGGCAATTTAATGGCGACGATTACGTGCGCCAAAACCCGCCCGGAGATGTGCTCCTTGCGCCCCATGGCGTATGAAAAAGCGGCCGCTAATCCGGGCCGCAAAGGCGAAATTATCATCACAAAAGTAGACGTCAAAAAATATGTTTCTCCGCTAGCCCAGTTTGTGGAATTTATCCAAAGCAAAGAGGGGGGAATAGATCTCTCCGAAGCGGAAGTGATTGTAGCCGGCGGGCGCGGCGTGGGCAAAAAAGAGGGATTTAAGCTCTTGGAAAAATTAGCCGCGCGTTTAGGCGGGGCCGTGGCGGCAAGCCGCGGGCCGGTGGACAGCGGGTGGATTGATTACCGCTACCAGGTGGGTTTAACGGGCCGTACCGTAAAACCCAAACTCTATATTGCGTGCGGAATTTCGGGCCAGATTCAGCACATGGCGGGCATGAGCGGCGCGAACGTAATTGTTGCGATTAACAAAGACCCGGATGCCCCCATGATGAAAGCTGCGCATTTTGCGGTGGAGGGAGATTTGTACGACGTCATCCCCGCTATGTTAGACGCGCTGCATTGAGTTTGATAGGTTGCTAAACTAAAGTCCCCGGCCTAAAACCGGGGGATATTTATTTCTTCTTAAAAAATACGTTTTGACCGTGGGCGTTAAAGAAGCGTTTTAATAAGTAAACGGCCAGTAAGGTAGAAATACCGTCCGCTACCACCGGGGCCAAAAATACTCCGTTAAGCCCCCAAAATAACGGCAAAATCAGTACCAGCGGAATAACCAGCAAAATCTGGCGCGATAAACTTAAAAACGCGGCTTTTAACGGTTGGTTAATGGCCTGGAAGAACGTCGTAGCCATCATTTGCAGCGGCACAAGCGGCAAGAGAATGTTTACAATGCGTATCACGCGCCCCGCCATATCTATGAGCGCGGTGTCTTGTGCGTTAAAAATACTGGCCACCGGCCGCGCAAAAATTTCAAGCAAGATAAATCCCGCCGTGGTTACTAACATCCCCCAGCGTAACGCCATTTTAAGGGTATGAATAGCCGTGGTAAATTTCCGCGCACCGTGGTTGTAGCCGATAAGCGGCTGCGCCCCCTGGCTAATCCCCAACGTGGGCATAATAATAATGGTGTTTACGCTAAGCGCCACGCCCATGGCCGAAATAGCCAAATTGCCGCCGTACTTTAAAAGTGCGTGATTTAAAATTACATTGAGAATAGCCGTAGAAAGTTGAAATGCAAATTGCGAAAACCCGATTGCCAACACGTCTAACACAATTTGCAGTTTAAGTTTAAAATTGTGCCACATTAAGCGGTATTGAGAACGGTGCCCCGTCAAACAGTACATCACCCAACTAAACGAAATAACCTGTCCGCACACGGTAGCCAGGGCGGCCCCTTGAATACCGAGCCCCAATTTAAAAATAAACAGCGGTGCGGCAATTAAGTTAATAAACGCGCCGATAAACTGCGTAGCCATGGCGGTTTTCGGGCGGCCGGACGAGCGGATAAAATGGTTCATCCCTGCGCCGATTGCAAACAAAAAATACCCCGGGAATACCCACACGGAATATAAGTGTGCATACGGTAAAATGGTTTCATCCGCGCCGCAAAATCCTAACAGTTTATCTAAAAATAAATAACTAAACGACGTTACCAGCCCGGCTGCGATAATCAGCAAAATAAACCCGTTGCCCAGTACGCGCAGGGCCTCATCATTTCGTTTTTCGCCCAAGCGGATAGAAAAGAGTGCATTACTGCCAATGCCGATAAGCGCGCTAAACCCCATATATAAAAGCCCAATGGGAAAGATAACCGTAATGGCGGCAATGCCCACCGCGCCGACGTCCTGCCCCACATAAATGCGGGAGATGATGTTAAAAAGCGCGTTGACAAACATCCCGGCCACGGCGGGCGCGGAAAATTTAAACAGCAGCCGGGCCAGTTTTTTATCTTTAAACGGATTTTTAATGGATTGCGTAGTGGCAGTCATACATCTATTTTACTAAATTGAGCAGATACGGCTTTTGTTGTTTTTTATTGGTTGAGCCGTTGGCCGTTTTGTGGTTGGCCGTTGTTGTTTAAACTAGCCGATAGTTGACTTGTTTTTTTTTTTTGATACAGTTTCTAGTGTCGGGTATGGGGGGAGGTATCTTCCATGCTAAAACGCAATATAAAAGAGTTTTAAGCGTTCTAACGGCATTATAGAAGCAGTTTTTAAAGGAGAGAAAATGAATAAGTACATGACCCGGCGGGGTTTCACGCTGATAGAATTATTAGTAGTAGTGCTCATCATTGGTATCTTGGCGGCGGTGGCGTTGCCGCAATACCAAAAAGCCGTAACGAAAAGTCGGTTAAGTGAAATGCAAATAAATCTGCAAAATTTAATCCAGGCGGAGCAAGCATATTTTCTGGCCCACAACGAATATGCCCAAGGATATACGGCATTCCTAAATAACAAATTGGACCTGAATTGGCCGGTAGACGGCTTCAAGTTTGTAGAAGTAGCCGAATATGACGGGGTAGTTTCTTTTGTAATGGGACAAGATGAAGAAAATGAAGGAAGTTGTTTTTGGGGGATGGAGTACTATCCGGCCACTTCCCAATATGCCTATGTCACAGATTGTGACAGTAAAAAGAGTTTCTTTGCTACGTTAGGAACTAAGGCAGATTGCCAAGGAATTTCCTTGCTGGATGGGATGGATTGTTATTATTTTTAATTTATTTGCAACAATAAACCCCCGCGTACCAATTCGGGGGTTTAGCTCATTCGTGTTATTATTATGACTCCATGTTCCTATTTCCTAGGGACGGTACATCTCCGGGTCTTCACGCGATCGGCGTCCACGCTGTGAACACACAACTGCAACCAAGGAGCAAGTCCTTATCCCAAGTACTTAAGTTAATAGTATCATAAGAGTTTTTTAAAAAATTTCAAAGCCTAATTTTTTGCGGTGAATTGTTTAGCGCGGGAAAAGCGAGCACAGGGCCTGTGCCCCGTGCGGCAAGCACACCGGGGGGGATTGTAGTAGCGTATTTTTTCCCCTGTTTTTCTTATAAAATGCTACAATAACCCCCAGGGGGACTTTGGGATGAAAAAAATCATTTTATCGTTACTTATATTATCTTGTTTCGGGGCTGCGTCCGTGCACGCGGCTCCTTTAAAAGTATTATCGGCCGCGCCGAAAGGGTTCCAAACTGAACCCGGCCGCCAGGCTGTTACCGTGCATTTTAACCAACCGGTAGTGGCGTTGGGGGAAGAAACCCAGGTAAACGGGGCGGATTGTCCGTTCACGCTTACACCGTCCGTGCCGGGCAGTTGCCGCTACAGCGGTACCCAAACGGTGCTGTTTGAACCGACGGAAGATTGGCCCGTTGCTACGCAGTTTACGGTGCGCGTGCCGAAAGGGTTTACGTCGCAAGTAACCAAGCAAAAATTAGCCCAAAATTATACGTTTTCGTTTACCACGCAAGTGCCGCGGGTGGTGTCCGTCCTTCCTTATAAAGATGAACATTGGGTCAGTTTAAACCCGACTGTATTTGTGCAAACCTCTATGCCGGTGGATTTGGCCCGGGCCGGCGAACTTATTGCGATTACTTATCCGCGCGGGAAACGGTTGGGGCTGGTGCCCACGTCGCTGCGTGCTGTTACTCCGCAGGAATTAGAAAAACATTTTGAGTATTTATCTGCCGAAGAAAAAACCCGGATATTTGCCATTCAACCGACGCAGCCGCTGCTGCCCGGCCGTGCTTATACGTTAACACTAAAAGCCGGGCTGCCTGCCACCACCGGTAACGCCGGCATGGAGCAAGATTACACGTCCGTTTTTCATACCTATCCGCCGCTTACGGTGCACAAAACGATTTCCACCGGGTGTTTGCCGTTTACGCCGCAAATCCAATTATCTACCCCGGTCCGTAAGCGCGAATTATGGAACCATTTACAAACCGTGCCGGAAAATGCCAAACAGCCGTTAACAGAACAAGAAAAAGAATCCGTCGGTTCCGAATATACAAACCCCAAAACCGGGGAAGCCTACTTTACGCAACACCTTTCCTTTATAAATGTTACGCCGAAAGAACCCATTAAAGTGACGCTGACAAAAGGCCTGCGCGATATTTACGGAAATACGCTGGCTGAAGATACTACGTTTACAATTGCTGCGTCCGGCTATTGCCCGGCGGCTGATTTCTCGTCAGACGGGTTTGGCGTGCTGGAAAGTTATCTGCCGGCGCGGTTGCCGATTTCGCTTATGAATATTTCTTCTATTTTTATAGAAGCCGCACGGTTTAATAAAGACAATTTCATTCCATTCAACCGTAAAGATTCCGCTTACTGTGCCAAAAAACCCCTTGCCAAAACTACTTTTGCCAAGGAATATACCTTCCGGGACGTGAAAGACAAAACTAATAAAACCTTTATTGATTTGTCCCGTTTTGAACCGACGGCTACGGATAGTATTATTTTTAGCCAGTTAAAACTGAAGCGCGGGGAAGAAGATTGCTGGGTATCCTCTACCGATAATATTACGGACGTTGGGGTCAGTTTTAAAACTTCGTCGGATAATATTTTAGTATGGACTACTTCGTTAGAAACAGCTCAACCGTTAGCCGGCCTGGCGGTGGAACTTCGCACGAAGGATAATCAAGTGGTGTGGAAAGGCCAAACCGATGCCAACGGGTTGGCTTGGGCTCCCGGCTGGAGTAAACTCAACGTACCGGCTGCCCAATGGGGTCAGCCCGAATTGTATGCTTTTATTACCAGCCCGGGCGGGGATGCCGTCGTCAGTAATTTGTGGAACAACGGCTTAGAGCCGTGGCGTTTTAACGTAAATTATGCGTACGAACCGTCCAAAGAAAACCCCCATACGTTCTTATTTACGGAGCGCGGTATTTACCGCCCCGGCGAAACCGTTTATGTAAAAGGGATTATGCGTGTGCCGCAGGAAGGACAGCTAACTGTGCCGCAAGCGGCCCGCGGTACACTTGTATTACATAATGCCCGCGGCGAAGAAATTTGGAAGAAACAGATTACGTTATCTTCCCAATGGGGCACATTTAGCACGTCTTTTACGTTGCCGGATCAAGCGGCTTCAGGCTATTGGGACTTGTCTTTTGAACCGCAACTCAAAGGAAAATCCTTGCAATCCTCGTATGCGTCCTTCCAAGTGGACCCGGTTAAACCCGCGGATTTTAACATTACACTTAAACCCAATATATCTTCTTACCAAAGCGGGGAAGAAGCCACGTTCTCGGCTGCGGCGCAGTATTATTTTGGGGCCCCGTTAGCACGGGCCAAAACCAAGTGGACGTTGCGGCGGGAAAATACGTGGTTCTCCCCGAAAGGGTATGAGAAATATACGTTTACGCCGTATTTCTTACAACGTAATTTTGCGGAAGAAAACGGGAAACTTTTATTGAGTTCTTCCGGCATGTTGGATTCCCGCGGTGGCTTGTTATTTGCCGCTAAAATGCCTACGGTAGAGTTGCCGGTCCGCGTATATGCGGAAGTAGATATTGAATCTCCGGCCCATCAGCATTTGTTTAAACGGACCTCTGTGCTTGTTCATCCGGCAGATATTTATATTGGGGCCAAGCCAGTCCAAGAAACGGCTAAAGCGGGTCAGCCCGTAGAAATTGATGTAGTAGCTATTACGCCGAAAGGGGCGGCTACGGAAGCGGTTGTAACGGCAGATATTTATAAAGAACAGTATTTGAGTGTACGTAAAGTAGGTCTGTCCGGCCGTTTGGAATGGGTGAGCGAACGGAAAGTAACGCCGCTTCCTTCCCAAACCGTAAATGTAGGTAAAAAAGGAGCCGTCCTGTCCTTTACCCCGCAAGAAGCCGGTTCTTATTACATTACGTTTACAGCCAAAGATTTATTCGGCCGCACCGTAAAAGGGGGGATAGATGTCTATGTGTATGGCGAAGGAAATTCGTACGGCAAACAACGCGAAGATGATATTTTACCGCTTACGGCTAACAAACAGGAATATAAAGTAGGGCAAAAAGCACGTATCCGGGTGCAACATCCGTATCAACAGGCGCGGGCGTTAGTCAGCGTAGAACGGGAAGGCATTTTAGATGCGTGGACTGTCAATTTAAAAGGCGGGGAAAGTTATGTAGAAGTACCCATTAAAGAAAATTATCTGCCTAATGTATATGTAAGTGTACTGGCTATAGAAGGCCGTACCGCCAAACCCGCTACAGAAGAGGCGGATTTGGGGAAACCGCAAGGCAAAATCGGGTATGTAAATTTAAATGTAGTACCGGATAAAAAACGTATTACTACGACGTTTAAAACCGATACCAAAATCTATCGTCCGGGCCAGCCGGTAACGGTGGAGGTAACCACTAAAGCAGGCGGAAAACCGGTTCCGGCAGAAGTGGTAGTGATGGTGGTAGATGAAGGCGTGTTGGCACTCACGGATTACAAAACGCCGGACCCGTTTACCTTCTTCTACGGTTCTAAGCCGCTTTCTGTCTTTACAATGGATAACCGCGCATACGTAATTGGCCAGCGCAGTTTTGGCGAGAAAGGGGAAAACCGCGGCGGCGGCGGCGGTGTAAGCAGTAAATTAGGCGGTACGGATTTACGTTCCCGTTTTGAATTTACGCCGTATTTTAAAGATGCCGTTCAGACGGATGCTAAAGGCCGTGCCACCGTGTCCTTTGAACTGCCGGATAATTTGACGACATTCCGTATTATGGCGGTAGCTCTTACGGCAAGTGAATTTGGCCACGGAGAAACCGCTATGACTGTATCTAAGCCGGTCATTGTGACTGCGAACTTGCCGCGTTTTGCACGGGAAAACGATTCGTTTGCCTGCCGGGCCATTGTATATAATTATGAAGATAAAAAAGGCCAGTTTACGGTTACGGCCCGTGCTACCGGTAGTGTAGTCTTAGAAGGGGAAACAGTTCAAACGTTGCATGTTCCGTTGGGGCAAAGCCGGGAAGTTTCCTGGCCGTGCCGGGCGGGCCAGGCCGGGGAAGCGGCCGTTTCTTTTGCGGTCAAAGGACGTTATAGTGATGGGGTGGAGCACCGTTTCCAAGTTTCCATTCCGGAACAAGAACAAACCCTGGCTATGTTCGGTTCCACCGTATACGCCCAGGACGAACTGATTACCCGTCCCCAAGTAAATCCTGCGGCTGCAAACCGGGTTACGCTTGCGTTAGCTTCTACGGCACTCTTACAATTTAAGGGGGCGGTGTCGTATTTATTGTCCTACCCGTATACGTGTTTAGAACAGCAGCTTTCTAGAATTACGCCGGCTGTTGCGGCGGCGGAAGTAATCCGGGATTTTAAAGTGGCTGATTTGACGCAAGAACGTAAAAAAGCCCAAGAGATATTAGAGCACTTATCAAAATACCAGGCTGCTTCGGGCGGATATAGTTATTGGCCGGGTGCTTTGCCGGATGCTTACTTAACGGCCTATGCGATAGATGTAGTGTCGCAAGCCCAGGAACAGGGATTTACAGTAGATAAAAACGCCTTGGACAAAGCCGCTACCTGGTTAGAAAGTGCTTTTACCAAAGATACATTCCGTGCTTTTGCCTATTCTTCTGCGGAGACCGAACTGACCCGCGCGTATAGTGCTTATGTGTTGGCCCGCTATGGTAAAAATACAGATAGTTTGTTTAATACCTTGTATGCCAACCGGGCTGCCTTACCGCAAACGGCAATTGCTTATTTACTGTTGGAAGCGCAGTTGTCCGGACGGGAAGAACACGTTCGCCAAGCTTTGTTTAACCGTTTACATAACCAACTGGTGCTTACACCGACTACTGCCTATGTAGATGAACAGTTAGTGTCCCCGTGGGTGCATAGTAGCCGCTTAACAGCTACAGCCACCACACTTGCTGCGTTTATTGCAGCGGGGCAAAAATCGGATACTGATGCGCGGATGGTTGTATGGCTGATTTCACAGCTTAATGCCAAAGGTTATTGGCACGATACCCACACAAGTGCCATAGTATTACGGGCCTTGCAAGATTATTATAAGGCGTATGAACAAGCGGAGCCGAATTTCAATGCGGCTGTAACACAAGATTATCAAACCCGTTTAAGCAGTTCTTTCCACGGACGTAGTACCAAAGAAGAAACGGCCGAACTGCCGTTTAACCTGGTATATAAAGACGGGAATATTGCGCGCTTAACATTTGCGAAACAAGGAATGGGTACGCTTTACTATACCTTAGGTCAGGTATACCGCCCGGCGGCGTATGAGGCCCCGGTAGAGGCCGGGTTCCGGATTTCGCGCCGGATTACGGATTTGAACGGAGTGCCTGTTACCAAGCTGCAAGCCGGTTTACGTTATAAAGTAACGCTACAGATTCATAGTGCCGCTTCCCGCACGTTTGTAGCGGTGGAAGATTATATTCCGGCCGGGTTGGAATTAGTTAATAATACTTTATCTACGGAATCCGTATTACAGGCGGAACAATTAGCGCAAGAAAATGGTCCCTTCTACCGTACCGAACAATATGTAGACCGTATTTACGGGTTTGCCGATGAAGTACCTGCCGGGAACCATACCTTTAGTTATCTGGTTACGGCGGTATCGTCCGGTACGTTTGTGTATCCGGCGGCGTGGGCCAAACAAATGTATGACCCGGCTGTATTTGGCCGTACGGCTACTTCTGTGCTAACGATTCATTGATGAAGTACCTGCGTTGGGGGTTATTTTGTTTGCTTCTTCCCTGCCTGTGCGGTGGGGAAGAAGTACTTTTAACTCCTTCGTTGCAAATATATGACCGTGCCGGGGCCCCTGTACGCGGAATATTATCCGGCCGCCAAACCGATTACCAACCTGTTACGCTGGACCAAATTTCTCCGTTTTTAATGGGGGCTGCAGTAGCCGCGGAAGATAAGCGTTTTTATACCCATAACGGGGTAGATGTAGCAGCCGTATTACGGGCTGTATGGCAAAACACGGCCGGGCAGGAGGTGGTATCCGGTGCCTCTACCATTACCCAGCAGTTAGCACGTGCCATTTCGCCCCGTCCTAAAACGCTGTGGGGGAAAACCCAGGAAGCGGCCCAAGCCGCCCGGCTGGAGCAGCAATATACCAAAGAAGAAATTTTAGAACAGTATTTTAACCGGTTGGAATTTGGTAATTTAACGCAAGGGGTGCAGGCGACCAGTAAATTTTATTTTGCGGTAGATGCAGACCAGTTATCTTTGTCCCAAGCGGCTTTTTTGGCAGGGCTTATTAAATCCCCTACGTATTACAATCCGCTTACGCATTTTGACCGCGCATTAAAACGGCGGAATTATGTACTTACCCAAATGCGCGAAAATGGATTTATAGACGAAGAAATGTTTACACGGGCGCGCCAAGAAACCCTTGTGTTGCATGCGCAAAAGCGGCCGTTTTATGCACCGCATTTTACGCAGTTGTTGGCGGCCCAGTTGCCTACTCATACCGCCCGGGCGCATACCCCGCTGGACCGTTCATTACAGCAAGAAATCGAGCAAATTATCCAAAATAATTTATCCCGTGTGGCGGATAGTAATGTTACCAATGCGGCGGTTATCGTGTTGGATAACGCCACCGGGGGGGTGTTGGCGTATGTGGGGTCTGCCAATTTTAAGGATAAAGCCCACAGCGGGGAGATTGACGGCGTACGTGCACTACGGCAGCCGGGTTCGGCCTTAAAACCGTTTGTGTACGGGCTTGCGTTGGCGCGGCAGAAAATTTATCCCTCTACGCTAGTAGATGATTCGGATACATTTTTTGAAGGCGGGTTTCGCCCGCACAATTATGATGAAAATTTTCACGGAGCCGTTCCCGTACGGACCGCGCTTGCGTGTTCGTATAACATCCCGGCGGTAAAAGTAGCCGAGCAACTGGGGGCCGCTGAATTACTTACTTTTTTGCACCAGTTGGGGTTTCATTCGTTACATAAAGAGGCGGATTTTTACGGGTTGGGATTGTCCCTCGGAAATGGGGAAGTGCAGCTGCTGGAGTTAACAAACGCGTATGCCACGTTAGCGCGGGGGGGAATTTTTAAACCCGTGCAGTTATCGTTGTCGCCTGACGTAAAAATGCCCGGTAAAACGACCCGTGTATTAGATGAAAAAACGGCCTACTTGATTACAGATATTTTAAAAGATAACCAGGCCCGGGCACCGGCGTTTGGGCTAAACTCGGCGTTAGCGGTTCCGTTTGAAATGGCTGCCAAAACAGGTACTTCCAAAGATTATAAAGACAATTTTGCGCTGGGCTATACCCCGCGTTGGACCGTGGGCGTATGGGTGGGTAATTTTGATGCTAGCCCTATGCAGAAAGTTTCCGGCATTACAGGGGCAGGCCCTATTTTGCATGATACGGCTTTAGCCGTGCAAGAAAAATATCCCTCGCCGGATTTTTCAACGCCGGACGGTATCCGCCGCACGATGGTTTGTAATGAAACCGGACGATTGGCCGGCCCTACATGTACGCATACGCACGAAGAAGTATTTGACGAAAAATGGATGCCCAAAACCTGTACCGGCCAACATACGCCGGCGGTGCGTACGCAGATTACTTCTGTGCAAACGGGGGATATTTTTATGGTGGACCCTTCGTTGCCGCACGCGGCCCAGCAACTCAAATTAACGGCTGTGTGTGCCCAAACGGTCTGCCGTTGGACGGTAGATAAAAAAGTCTTGCCGGGTACTTCGTGTGAAACGTGGTGGCCGCTTGCGGCGGGCAAACACACGCTGGCTGTTACCTGTGGCGGGCAAACGGATTCACTTTCTTTTGAAGTCTTAAAGTAGTTGCTTTTCTTTTATCTTATTGAATTTATTTCAGTAGTTCTTCCGTGTTTTTGGTCGTTGTTTTTGCCTGTTTGTTTTAAAAGGCTTGACGCGTTTTTTTTTTTTGGTAGATTTTGATGATAGCGACCGTATAAATGGGGGGAGATATCCGGCTTGTAAAAGCCGTTTTAAAGGGTGTTTTTGCCCCAAATAAAGGCATACAGTTGTTACGAAATAAAACTAAAACAAATAGGAGATTATAAAATGAAACAAAGTAACAAATGGGGTTTTACCCTTATTGAGTTGTTAGTAGTGGTACTTATCATTGGTGTGTTGGCGGCGGTGGCCCTGCCGCAGTACCAAAAAGCCGTGGAGAAAAGCCGTTACGTTGAAGCCAGGCAAACTATATCCCTGTTAGAAAACGCAATAGAACTATATCTGTTAGAAAATGGTTTTCCTATCAAGGCGACATCCTTTTTAACAGGAGAGGAATATGTATATGACGAACGGTTAGAAAAAATTGATAATTTGGCAATAGAGTTGCCGTGTTCTTTTACCGAAGAGGGATATTGTATGCTTGAGAATTTTATGTATATTCTTGGCTGTCGTCCTGATAGAAAGTGTGAAATAGAGAGTCGTAGATTAAATGACAATTACTATCCTGTCTTGTTTTCTTTGTATGATGCACAAATGGGGAAATGGACTAGAATCTGCGGTTACAATGATCCTTTGGGAAAAGCCGGATGTGAATATTTGGAAAACAGCGGTGGTTGGCAAGCATTAGAAGGATACGATATTTAACAAAGCATCCCCCGGCTTTGCCGGGGGAAAATTTTTTGATTGGTTTTCCACTACCCTTCTTTCTGTTTTAAACTGGCTTTAATTAAGCCGTCAAACAGCGGGTGTGGGCGCATAGGCCTACTGCCAAATTCCGGGTGGAATTGCCCCGCAATAAAATACGGGTGGTCTTCACGCTCCACAATTTCGGGTAAAACGCCTTCGTGCCAACCGGAAACCTTTAGCCCGGCATCTGCTAATTGTTTGACGTAAGCCGGGTTAAATTCGTAGCGGTGGCGGTGGCGTTCCACAATTTGGTCTTTGCCGTATAAACGGCGCGCCAGGGAACCTTCTTTTAAGTCCGCCGTATAATTGCCTAGGCGCATAGTGCCGCCTTTGTAGACCACATTTTTTTGCTGGGGGGTCAAGTCCACCACGGGGTCTTTAGTGGTGGGGTCAAATTCGGTAGAGTTGGCATCATGCAAACCGCATAAATTGCGCGCCGCTTCAATAACCGCGCACTGCATGCCTACGCAAATCCCCAAAAACGGTTTTTTATGTTCGCGCGCGTATTTAATCGTAGTAATTTTCCCTTCAATGCCGCGCGTACCAAACCCGCCCGGGATTAAAATTCCGTCTACTGTTTTTAGTTTTTCTTCCACGTTGTCTTTTTCGGTATTAACGTAAACAATTTCCACTTTGGCATCATTGTTCATGCCCGCATGGCGCAGGGCCTCGTTAATGGATTTGTAGGCGTCTTGCAATTCGGAATACTTCCCGGCAACGGCAATCCGTACCGATTTGCTGGGTGTCATGGCCTTGTCAAAAAATTCAAACCAGGCCGGGTTTACTTCCTGCGTGGGTTTTAAGCCCAAGAGGTGCATAATTTCTTTATCCACGTTTTGTTTGTAGAACATTTCCGGCACGTGGTAAATGGATTTTGCATCTGCACATTCAATCACGTTTTGCGCAGGTACACTGCAAAACAGCGAGATTTTTTTCTTTAAACTTTCAGACAGCGGTTTTTCCGTGCGGCAGATAAGCATGCTGGGCGCAATGCCTACTTCACGCAGTTTATTAACGGAGTGCTGGGTGGGTTTCGTTTTTAGTTCCTGTGCTACTGCAATATACGGCACTAAGGTAACATGTACGGAAATTACATTTTCCGGTCCTTTTTCCAAACACAACTGGCGTGCCGCTTCCAAAAACGGTAAGGATTCAATATCCCCCACGGTTCCGCCAATTTCAATAATAGATATGTCTACTTCATTTTCAAAGGCGGTAAAGCGTTTTTTAATTTCGTTAGTGATGTGGGGAATGACTTGCACCGTGGCCCCTAGATATTCGCCGCGGCGTTCTTTATCAATGACGGTTTGATAGATACTGCCGGCGGTGTTGGTGTTGGCGCGGGTCATGGTGATGTCTAAAAAGCGTTCATAATGGCCTAGGTCCAGGTCGGCCTCGGCTCCGTCCGTTGTCACAAACACTTCGCCGTGTTGGTAGGGGGACATCGTGCCCGGGTCCACGTTAATATAGGGGTCACACTTAATCATGTTGACTTTGAGGCCGTTCAGTTGCAACAGTTTGCCGATACTGGCCCCGGAAATTCCTTTCCCCAGCGAACTAACCACCCCGCCGGTAATAATAATAAATTTAGACATAATTTCTCTCCTTAAAATCGTTTATCCGTGTATTTCCTGCCAATACCGTTCGGCACGTTGTAAATCTTCCGGCGTATCAATGGCCGGGCCGGCCGGTTCAGTTTGTACGCATTTAATCGTCATTCCGTCTTCTAGTGCGCGCAGTTGTTCCAATTTTTCTATTTTTTCAAGCGGGCTTTGCGGCAGGGAAACAAAGCGTTTTAAGGCCGCGTGGCGGTAGCCGTAAATACCGCAATGGTGCCAATATACAAAATTTTTGTTTTCTTCGGACGGTTCCCGTTTAAACGGCACGCGCGCGCGCGAAAAATACAAGGCGCGCTGATCGGAAGCTAGGACGGCTTTGACGCAGTTGGGGTTATCAATTTTGGCATCGTCCGTCGTTGCCATGACGGCGGTGGCAATATCGCACGATTTATCGTTCTGTAACAGTTCGGCAATTTTTACAATTGTATCCGGTTTAATAAACGGTTCATCGCCTTGTACGTTAATAATAAAGGGTTCTTCGCCGTATTGGGTAGCTTCGTAAATGCGGTCCGTACCGCTTTGGCAGGCGGAGCTGGTCATCATTACATTGCCGCCGAATTGCATACAGGCCGATACCACTTCGGTACTTTCGGTAGCAATTACAATGCGCCCCAGGTTCGCCCGGACGCATGCTTCATACACGTGTTGAATAACGGGTTTGCCCGCCAGTTTGGCAAGCACTTTGCCCGGAAAACGTGTAGACCCAAACCTGGCCGGAATGGCAATAATCGTGTTACTCATAAGAGCACCTGCTCAATTTCTGCCGGGCTCGCGGTAGCCGTGCCGGATTTTCCTACAACAATGCCGGCCGCGTAATTGGATAATACCGCTGCTTCTTGCAAGTTAGCCCCGGCTGCTAACCCTAGGGTTAGCACCGAAATAACTGTGTCACCCGCCCCGGTAACATCATACACTTCACGCGCAGTCGTGGGCACGGTAAAGGGTTTAGTTTTGCCTTTTTCAAACAGGCTCATACCCTCTGCGCTGCGGGTAATTAAGATGGACGTGGCATTTAACATCTTTAAAATTTTATTACCTAATTTTTCAATGGCTTCTTCGCCGGGTTTGGGGGTTTCGCCCACGCCTTCCCAGGCTTCTTTGGTGTTGGGGGTCATACAGGTAATGTTTTTGTATTTTTTAAAGTTATCAATTTTGGGGTCCACGCAGACGGGGATTTTTTTCTTGCGGCATTTATCAATAATGGTTTGGATGTTTTGATCGCTCAGCATTCCTTTGCCGTAATCAGACAAAATAACCCCTTTGGCAGTTTTAATAGCTACATCAAAATTTTTCATACATTGACGGGCAATAGCTGGAGAAATTACTTTTTTGCTTTCCCGGTCATAACGCACAATTTGCTGCTGCTCGGCCATAACGCGGATTTTTTGCGTAGTCGGCCGGTCCGTATCTTCGCAAACACCATACGTGCTGATGTTTTTATCGCGTAAAAATCCTTTGAGCATTTCTCCGCCAAGGTCCGGCCCAACGACGGAAATCATCACGGGTTTTGCTCCTAAGGCGGCCAAGTTAACGGCTACGTTGCCGGCTCCTCCGGCTACGAAAAACTCATTGTTTACAGCCACTACCGGTACAGGAGCTTCCGGCGAAATGCGGGACACACTTCCCTTAATAAAATGGTCCAGCATAATATCGCCCACCACAATGATTTCCTGCCCTTTAAACTGACGTAAAATACTTTTCAAGCGTTGTTTGGTAATTGCCATAGTTACTCCTTAAAACATATAGTTTATTATATCTTAATTGCGTTTGTAATCCAATAATTCTGCATACACGCTGCCGATGAATACTTCTACGGCCATTTTTACCGGCATGCGGTACTCATCATCAGTCAGCCAAACTTTTAAACTTTTCCCTTTGGCTACAAAAATGCCTTCTCCCCGAAATTGCGGTTCTACAACCCAGCAGTTAAACTTGCCCGCTTTTGTTTTTATGGTTTCTTTGCCGAGTACTTTGACAAGAAGCGGGTAGCGTTCCTCCCGGTTAATAATATCAAAAGACAGGTCTTTCCCGGTTTCAAGCGGCTGCGAGCGCACAAAATAAAGCGAAGTCAGCATATCCAATACTGGCTGGTCCCGCTCTCCGGCAACCCTGCGCGGGTCTTCTTTCTTTTTTATTTTGCCTTTTCCTGATCTTTCTGCTTTTGTAAAGGAAT
>CALAFB010000027.1 GCA_937891135.1 uncultured Elusimicrobium sp. | reverse complement strand
GGGGTTTCACGCTCATTGAGTTGTTAGTAGTAGTCTTAATTATCGGCATTTTGGCAGCAATTGCCTTGCCGCAGTACCAAAAAGCGGTGGAAAAAAGCCGTGCTGTCCATGCTCTTGTGACGCTTAAAAGCGTTTATCAAGCGAGTTACTCGTACTATATGGCTAATGGCACATGGCCCCGGAGTTTGGACGATTTAGATGTAAATATTCCATGGACTGGTACAGAAAGATGGGGCGAAAATGGATATTCAGCACAAGCAAAATCCAATGAAGATTGGTCTATACAACTGATTACATCGGGGCCTAATGGTTATGGATACGGAGTATTGGTAGGGCGCATCAGCGGCCCATATCAAGGTGCTGCATTTGAGTTATCCTATATCCCACGCCCTAGTTCAGGCAGGGAAGAATTGCCTGTTCATGAAATTATATGCGTGGAAGGTCACGCATTAAATGGGGCTAATAAACCCTTTACTAAAAGTGATGGCGCTTATTGTAAAAAAATATTTGGGGGAACAAAGATTGACGTCGCTCATGCCCATAGGTATTATCGTCTTCCTTAGGCACAAATTCCTTATATAAATTGGGTAGTAAATCCGTTAAATAGTGAATCTCCACGGGCTTACGCCCGTGGACTTAAGTGCGGTTTATCGTAACGCCCCTTGCAGAAAGGTGAGGGGGTTATTTTGAATTTTTCGTCTCAAAAAGATACAATATAATTATGCAGAAAACAAAAACCTGGCAGGGATCCTCCAAAAGGCGTAAAAATACGGCCTTTTTTTTATTCGTATTTTTGGGTATGCTTTCAGCGTTCGGTCCGCTTGTAACGGACATGTACCTGCCAAGTTTACCCGCGATGACCTCGTACTTTTTAACAGGGCCGTCTATGGTGCAGTTAGGCCTCACGTTTTCTATGTTGGGGCTGGCTGCCGGACAAATTGTTTTTGGACCGCTTAGCGATAAGTATGGGCGCCGCGCACCGCTACTGGTCTCTATGGCTCTATATCTATTAGCTACATTGGCCTGCATTTGCTCCCCTACCATTGAGATTTTTGTATCATTGCGCTTTGTGCAAGGAATTGCGGCTGCAGGCGGGATTGTTATCTCACGCTCCATAGCTACCGATAAGTTCAAGGGGAAAAATCTTACCAAAGCACTCGCGATTATTGCCGCTATTAACGGTATCGCGCCCATTGCCGCTCCGGTTATCGGGGGCAGTATTTTGCAGGTAAGCACCTGGCGCGGTATTTTTGGGGTCTTGGTTATACTGGGGCTTATATTAACGGGCTTCTGTGTGCGTTTTAATGAATCTCTCAGTAAAACCAAACGTTCGCGGGTACCGCTACTCAAAACCTTGGGCCTGTTTAAAACGGTGTTTCGCAAACGCAAATATATGTACTGTGTGTGGCAATTGTCTTGCGCCATGGGTATTTTGTTTGGTTATATTGCCGCATCACCGTTTATCGTGCAAGAACACTATGGTTACTCCGCCTTTGCATTTAGCTTAGTTTTTGCGGTCAATGCTATTGCTTTAGGAGTAGGTACCAGTATGCCGGTACGCTTCAAACGACCGGAAACATGTGTGTCTTACAGTTGTCTGGGGATGTTGGCAGGAAGTGTTTTAACTGCAGTGGCTTTATGGATGCAGGCCCCGTTTTATGTGTTTGAGGGGTTGCTCATTGCGCTGCTGTTTGCCACCGGCATGAGTTTTACTGCTACCACCTCTATTGCCATGTTGGAAGCCAAAGACCAGGCCGGGACGGCATCGGCACTTATTGGGGCCTCGGGATTTTTGCTAGGCAGCATCGTCTCACCGATTGTAGGGCTTGGCAATATCCTGGTGTCCACAGGTCTCACGTTTATAGTGTGTTCCCTCTTGGCAGGTGTTGGGTGGATATTGGCATTGCGCGTCAATCAGCCGGAAGCACTGCCGGGCAATTCCGTGACTATATAAATCTTACGCCCAATTAAATAGATGTTGGTTTTAATTTATTTTACTTGACTTATCTCCCGATAGTAAGCGTGAATGTAGTACGAAGTAAAAATCGCTTACTTAAGGAGATAAGTTATGAAGAAAAACACTAAAAAATCAGCACCAAAAAACACATCTGCAAAACCTGCTGTTCTGCGGGTAGTAAGTCCTATCGCACCCGAAGAAACCGCACTTGAAAACTTGCCTGTCCGGCAGCGCGATAACCGCTTGCCCGCACTGGGGAGCATCATCACAAAAACTTATCGTGGCAAAACCATAGAAGTAAAAGTATTGGAAAACGGCTTTGAATACGAAGGCAAAGTGTTCAAAAGTATTTCTCGGGTGGCGATGACGATTGTCAAACGCCCAATAAGCGGTTATGTATTCTTTGGACTTACTAAATGACACCGCGCCACTTACCGCCAATTTCGGGGCGTTTTGTAAAGGGCCGTTCAGGTAATCCCCTTGGGCGGCCCAAGGTGCTGCATGATAAAGTATTGCTTTTGCTTGCCATAAAATTTTTTGACGTATTGGCTCGAGCATATTATCAGAAAGGGGATGCGCCACAAAGAATTAGGAAAATTGAGAAGATAATCTATGCGAAGAAAGTGTTATCTCCCAAAGAGTTTTGATGAATTGAAATCCTTATCGGACAAAAAATTACAGTTTTATTGGGACACGTTTTACACGTATCCTATGATAGGCCATAAAGCCAAATTGCGGCCGTTATGGTACGCTATCCAATGTGAGTTGGGGCGCTGCAAATTGCCAGAGAAATACATTACACGGCTTGAACGCTATGCAAATAACCCAGACAAGTACATTGAGCGCGCTCATAAAAACCGATACTCTCTGTCTGTGGGAACACTGCTAACTAAAAAGCATAAGGGTCAAATCTACCAAGTAACTGTTAAAGGCGAAAAGGAATACGAGTGGGAGGGGAAAACCTATCCCAATTTAACAGTTATTGCATCTGCAATATCCAAATGCCACGTTAGCGGCCCAGCGTTCTTTGGCCTTATGGAGCGGAAAAATGCCAAAAGTTAATTGCGCAGTATATACCCGTAAATCCAACGAGCGTGGGTTGGATTCTGAGTTTAGTTCTTTGCAAAACCAGGAAGATGCCTGTAAGGCCTATATCCTCTCGCAAGCGTTCAACGGGTGGGAGTATTATAAGACGTTTGAGGATGGCGGGATTAGCGGCGGCACGATGGATCGCCCCGGTTTGCAAGCGCTTTTGGAGGAAATCCGCGCCCATAGAATACAAGTAGTGGTTGTCTATAAGGTGGACCGCCTTTCGCGCTCTATTTTTGACTTCCATAAAATGATGCAGGAGTTTTCCAAATACGAATGTAACTTTGTGTCTATCACGCAGTCATTTGACACGAGTAACTCCATGGGTAAGTTGACGCTTAATATGCTCTTATCATTTGCCCAATTTGAGCGGGAAGTATCTGCCGAGCGTGTGCGCGATAAACTGGCTGCTACTAAGGCCAAAGGAATGTGGGTAGGCGGAGTACCATCTATTGGGTATGACCTCAAGGACAAACAGCTAGTTCCTAACGAACAAGAGGCCGAAGAAGTTCGTCTCATCTTTCAAAAATACCTAGAACTCGGCAATATTATGACGGTAGCGGAGTGGATGAATGCACAAGGCTACCGTAGTAAGCGGTGGAAAACGAAAAAGGGGGAGGAGCGGGGCGGAAAACCATTTAGCCATAGTTCTATCTTAAAGATTTTATCTAATCCCTTATATGTGGGCAAAATGCCCCATTTTACGGCCAAAAAAGTCTATCCGGGCAAGCAGCCTGCCCTTATCTCCCAAGAAATGTTTGAAGACGTGCAAGCAAAGGTGGGCAATTACAAAAACGGTTTGCGGGAATATCGGGCCTATATTCGGGAACAGACACTTATGGCGGATAAACTGTTTGATGATAAGAAAAACCCTTACAAACTGACCAGTACCACCAAAAACGGGCAAAAGTTTCAATACTATTTTATCCGCAAAGGAGTTCATATTCCGGTAATTCAATTGGACGGGTTTGTGCTAGATACCATACGTAGGGCTGATTTGTCTTCCGTGGATTTACAAGCGGATAGTAGCCAAATTTCCTCTGATGAGGCCAAAAAGTGCCTTGAACAGGTAATTTGTGTGAAAAAAGGTACGAATTGCCGTTTACAGATTGCGCTAGATAAAAGGGTGTTTTTGGATATTTGTCATAACCGTCAAAAGAAAACCGAAAAGCCAAGTAATCCTGTATTGCTGGAAGTGGGGGCTGAAACCATTATCCTTCGGGATACTTTTTATATAGACAATGTCACATCTACCCGTTTACAGCATGGAACATCACAAAATATACTTACAGTACGGCAACTAAATGAAAGTTTGGTCCGTGGACTTGCCCGGGCATGGAAACTCAAAAAGTTATTAGAAAAAGGACTAAAAACCCGTGAGTGGGAAAAGGCCAGTGGTATGAATAAACGCAACTTCGCGCGGTATATCCATTTGTGCTATTTATCCCCACATATTGTGGCTGATATTTTAGAATACAAAAACCCGCGCAATTTGACATTACGGGAGCTGATGAATATCGCAGAAGGCAATGTGGATTTTAAGATACAAGAGCAGCACTGGCAAAGTGCCGAGTTATAGTGATTTGAAAAAATATATAGGGCCGCTGGATTAGAACCAGCGACCTCATTTTAAATACTAAGAATACATTTGAGATATGTTAACGTCGGGAAAATGATAATAAATCCTTTAAAAAATTTGTGAGGTCGCAGGTTCGAATTATAAAATAGTGGGATACAGCCTGGAATTTCGGATCCTGCCAATTTGGCCCACAGAGAAAAAGATAAGAAAACGGCCTTTTACGACGGGGGAAATACTACTCTAAGACCGGGATAGATTAAACAATTAGTTATTCTCCGACGAGAAAAGATATAATCTTAGACGAAAAAAGCACCCTAAAAAGGGTGCTTAAAATAGAAATCGGGGCGGCGGGATTCGAACCCACGACCTCACGGTCCCGAACCGTGCGCGCTACCATCTGCGCTACGCCCCGTAAATTATTGCGCCGGCAAGTTTTTTCGGCGCAGCTTACGTTTCCATCAAAAATTTCAAATCTCGGGAAGGCGGGAATCGAACCCGCGATCTCTCGCACCCCAAGCGAGCGCTCTACCTCTGAGCCACTCCCCGTTTTTCGCGGTTCTACCCGCAACAGATATATTATATCATTCTTTTAGCAAATCTGCTAGTATTTCTTTTATTTCCGTTAATAATTTGATATCGGTACGGGGCGTTGGTTTTTTTTCGCCGGATGCAAAGAGTGTGTGTTTGGTTAATTGTTTTTTGGCTCCTTCCAATGTTAGTTTATGGGTATAAATGAGGTCTTTAATTTTTAAAATCGTGTATACATCTTGCTTGGAATAACGTCGATGTCCGCTGGGCAACCGCACAGGGCGGATTAAATGAAATTCACTTTCCCAGTAACGCACAGAATACTCCGGCACGCCGGTAATGCGTTTGACGTCGCCGATAGAAAAATATTCTTTTTGTTCCAATTCTTCCAGTCCCATGATGGTATTATAGCATTTTGAAAAATTAGTTTTTGCTGTTGTTGGCTGTCACAAAGTTTTTAAAGGCCTTGACTTGTTTTTTTTTTTTGATATACTGGGCGTGTCAAAGAAAATGGTCAAAAATGTCTCCCAAGTCAAAAAATCAATCTGGGGGCGATTTAGAGCATTTACGGTGTGGATGAAAATGGGTCATTTTGACAAAGGGTTTCCAGCGGCATGTGCCGCCCGGCTTATCAGCCGTACTTAGATAATAAGGAGAAACTCAACATGAAAAAAGTACTCATCGTGGTTCTTATGATGTTTACCGCAACTGCGTGGGGTATGCCTTTAGATACCCAATTAGAACGTCAAGTTGCTCAGCAAACACAAGTGCAAAATATTTTGCCGCATGTGGCATGCGAACTCAAAACAACAAAAGGATACCAATTGATGCCGCAGGAGGAATGTTTAAAAAATCCTGCTGCTGCGCAAGAAATCCGTTTATTACAAAAGTTTGTTGAAGAATTATCCCAAGAAGTACAAGGAATGTCTTTCAATACTAAATATTTAGGTCCCGTCAATTTGAGTGAACAAATTTATAATCAAACTTTTTTGGTCAATCATTCCTGGCGGCCGATCACAGTCCGTTTTATGGGTTTTGGGCCGGAGGACGATCCGGAATTTGACTATACACAACCTGGTTATTATCCGGCCGGAACAGTTAAAGTCAATATGACGGAGCGTGCGTTTGATGTCATTCGTTTGTATTATGGGGATATTCTGCCCCGTTATGGGCGGGATGGCCAGCAGGCGCGTGGTTTGCGGGGATTTGTGGGTATGGTGTTTTTCCATGAAATGTTACATGGTTGGCAGTTGCATACCTTGCCTGTATTAGATTACAAACGTATGGGCCTAGAGAAACTGAATGAAATGTTAGTTTCACGTCAGCCGGATGCTAAGATAATATGGGGCAGTCAGCAAATTATTAATTATGAAGAAGATGCGAATGTGTTTTCATATCAATATACAGCCTCGGTATTGGAGGATTTTAAAACTTTTGTAAAGGCTTTTGAAACGCTGTCGGCTGAGCCGGTCTTTTTCCAAAAATATCCATTACTGGCGGATACATTTTATGATTATTATTTAGTCAATGAAGTGGCTGGAGCGGAAGAATTGATGCAAGAAATCGCCCGCGGAAAAACATTGGACACTTTTAATGAATTAAATACCTATACCTACCGCGGGCAAGTTGCTCCGCTACAAACTTGGGCAGATATGGTAGGTATCAATGACCGTATTGCGGGGGGAACTCCGTGCGGAATATTGGAAACACAAGTACGTGGCAAATATGAATATTTTATGAATTTGTCAGTTCCCGAATGGAATGGCCGTACAGCGGATAATCCGCATGATTCAATTATTATGGATACCATTCGTTCTATTGAAAAGAGTTATCCGGGTTTGCCCGAGACCAAAGAGGCCGCATTAAAAGAATTTAAGACATTTGAAAAACGGTGTAACATCAAATTATAAAACCAAATGTCTTAATAAGCCCGGGGGGCTACTATGACTCCCGGGCTTTTTTTAGCCCCTTGTTGGGTAATCTTTTTTTTATTATACTATTAGTACAATTTTACTTGTTTTTGGAGCTATGCTTGCGGCATAGCGTGTACTGGTATACAGTACTCGTCAGAGTCAAAAACAGCCGAATGAGGTACAAATGGACAGGAAGTCATGCGCCTGTTGTCTTGTACCGAGTGTTTCTTGTTTTAGCAGGAACCGCGGCTGGTGTGTTTGGCGAACTCTGACGACGCTAAAGATGTTGGCCGTTTTGCGTAAGTTTTCCAGGCAGGGAGATTGAAATAAATATAGGTCAGGTATAAACCTGACAAAAGGAGAACATTATGCAAAATCAAAATAATCCACAGAATAATACACCCCAACAAGGGGCAATTCCCGAATTGATTTTGGGCTCTTCCACGCATACGGGTGCGCAACTGAAACAACCGGCATGTAAGACTTTGAAACAAGTCCAGGGATTAGGCGCGTTAAAGGGCGAAGGACATCGCGGTTTTACGCTCATTGAACTTCTGGTGGTGGTACTCATTATTGGTATCTTAGCCGCTGTGGCGTTGCCGCAATATCAAAAGGCCGTTAAAAAGGCCCGGGTTATGGAAAGTATTCAAATTATTGCTACGCTAGAAAAAGCAGTTGACCTTGCCTTGCTGTCTGGGGATTTTGAAGGTTCAGCCGTAGCAGGAGGAACACACTATAGTAATATACCTGATTTTTTTGATATTACCTATGCGTTTAATAACGGAGTATTTTCGCAGGGCGGATATGATTATAGCTGTAATGAATCACATCAATGTATCAATATTACTGATGCTGCCTCTCCGGTGATATTGATTGCTTACCTCGATGGTAGCCATACCACGACGTATTATCTGTTACGTTCAACTAGAAATAATACTGGAAAATGGAATAGAGGGCGTATTATGACTTCTGATGAATATAGAGAGGTATTGAATAATTTAAAACTTAATTGATTCTATTATACCGATCTTTTGACATAATTCATTTGTGTCAAAGAAACGTGTGAACGATTAAAAACTCCCGGTCTATATAAGAACCGGGAGTTTTTACATTCTAAACAGCCTTATTTATTTTTATGTTTGACGGGTTCGCCGTAGTACGCTTTCAGGTACAGTTCCTTAATCTCACTAATTAACGGATAGCGCGCGTTACCGCCGGTGCACTGGTCGTCAAATGCCAGCTCGGACAGTTTATCCAGGTTCGCCAAGAACTCGCTCTCCGGGATGCCGTACTCTTTAATGGATTTGGGAATGTTTAACTTGTGTTTCAAGTCTTCCACCATATCAATTAACTTTTGCACTTTGGCATCTTTATCGTCGCCCAGTTTATTGTGCGGCAACAAGTAGTCAATAATTTTACCATAGCGTCCTTTCACAAACGGGTATTTGTACTGCGGGAATAAGCCCTGTTTGGTGGGTTTGTCCGTGGCGTTAAATTCAATGACGTAAGAGAGTAAGAGCGCGTTGGCCAGCCCGTGCGGTACGTGGTACATGGCCCCCAGTTTGTGCGCCATGGAGTGCGACAATCCGAGGAATGCGTTAGCAAAGGCCATACCGGCAATCGTAGCTGCGTAGTGCATTTTTTCGCGGGCGTTGATGTTTTTGGCCCCTTCTTTGTACGAGGGTTCCAAATATTTAAATACCAAGCGCATGGCTTCCAACGCTTGCCCTTCGGTAAAGTTCGTAGAGAATACCGAGGTATACGCTTCAATGGCGTGCGTCAGTACGTCCAATCCCGAAAATGCCGTCAGCGATTTGGGCATATTTAACACAAATTCCGGGTCAATAATTGCCATATCGGGCGTTAAGGCATAGTCCGTAATAGCGTATTTGGTGCCTGTTTTTTCGTCGGTAATAATCGTAAACGGCGTTACTTCCGAGCCGGTGCCGGACGTAGTCGGAATGGCAACCATAACGGCTTTTTTGCCCAAGGGCGGGGCGGAGTAAATACGTTTGCGGATATCCATAAAGCGCATGGCAATATCTTCAAAGCTCGTGTCCGGGTTTTCGTACATCAGCCACACCATTTTCCCTTCGTCAATCGCACTACCGCCGCCCAAAGCAATAATCATATCCGGCTGCCAGGAGTTGGCAATAGACAATGCTTCATTTACATTAGAGATATTCGGGTCCGGCAACACGTCGGAAAATACGCGTACTTTAATATTTAGCGTTTCCAACACATCAATTACTTTACGCACATGGCCCAGTTGTTCCATGGTTTTATCGGTAATGATGTAAGCGCGTTTTTTGTCTTGTAATTCAGCCAAGGCTTGTTCCAACGCGCCGCGTTTAAAATAGATTTTTTGCGGTACTTTGTACCAATACATATTTTCGCGGCGTTCCGCGACGGATTTTACGTTCATAAGGTGTTTGACTCCAATGTTTTCACTAACCGAGTTACCGCCCCACGAACCGCATCCCAGCGTGAGCGAGGGGGCCAATTTAAAGTTATATACATCACCGATAGCTCCTTGCGAAGAAGGCATATTGATAAGCGTACGTGCCGTGGGCATATCTTTAAAGTAGTCAATGTGGTCCTCGTTGGCTTCGTCAGTATAGAGCACAGAGGTGTGTCCCGCGCCGCCGTACAAGATTAAATCGCGTGCCAAATCGGCTGCGGTTTTAAAATCTTTGGCTTTGTAGAAACCGAGCACGGGGGAAAGTTTTTCGCGGGCAAAGGGTTCTTCGTCAGAAACTTCTTTGGCCTCCGCAATTAAAATCTTAGTTCCGGCGGGTACTTTAATACCGGCCATTTCCGCAATTTTTTCGGCCGATTGCCCCACGATAGCAGAGTTTAATTTCCCATTTACTACAATGGTTTCAGCCAATTTTTTGCGGTCTTTGCCGGTTACAAAGTGGCAACCGCGGGCGATAAATTCTTCTTTTACTTTGTCGTACACGCTTTCTTCTACAATTACGGATTGTTCGCTGGCACAAATCATTCCGTTATCAAAGGTCTTACTCATAATGACGGAACTGACGGCCATTTTAATATCTGCGGTGGCATCAATCACTACCGGGGTATTTCCCGCACCCACACCTAGGGCCGGTTTGCCGGAAGAATAGGCTGCCGTTACCATACCGGGGCCGCCGGTTGCTAAAATTAAATTGATGTCTTTGTGGTGCATGAGCGCGTTGGAAAGTGTCATGGTCGGGTTATCAATCCAGCCGATAATGCCTTCCGGGGCTCCGGCTTCTACGGCGGCGTTTAAAACAATTTTAGCGGCTTCAATGGTACATTTTTTAGCACGCGGGTGGGGGGAAAACACAATCCCGTTGCGTGTTTTTAATGCCAGTAAACTTTTAAAAATCGCCGTAGAGGTGGGGTTGGTGGTAGGCACAATCCCGGCGATAATTCCAATAGGCTCTGCTACTTGGCGGTACCCAAACGAGTCATCATCCGACAGCACACCGCACGTTTTAGTGTCTTTATATTGGTTATAAATATATTCGGAAGCGAATTGGTTTTTAATTACTTTATCTTCCATTACACCCATACCGGTTTCTTCCACGGCAATTTTAGCAAGCGGAATACGGTTCTGCGCGGCGGCAATCGCGGCGGCGCGGAAAATTTTATCCACTTGTTCTTGTGTGTAGGTTGCAAATACCTTTTGGGCTTCTTTTACTTTGCCGACGATTTTGTCCAGCAGCGCGAGTTCTTCCGCGGTTGCTGTTATCGGGGCGGTTTGTTTTTTTTCTGCCATAACGAATCTCCTTAAATAATGTAAAAATATCCTAATTGGATATTTTGTTATCCATATTGTATAATTTATCTCTTTTTTAGTCAACATCTATTCTGTTAAAAAATTAATTAGAATTTGACAAATGCCTTTTAAAACCGTATACTAGATATTGTAATATCCAGTTTATTAAGACGGAAGTTTTAATTTTATGCGTTTATTTCATCCGAAAGAAGGTATCAGCACCCAAACGATTCGCCGATTACCGCAATACTTGCGGGTATTTTACCGCTTGCACGGCTACGGGCGGGAATTAGTGTCATCTACCACAATTGCCGAAGAAACTCACTTGCTTCCCATTGTTGTTAAAAAAGATTTGCAAGCCGTCGGTGCGCCCAGCAAACTGCGCGCCGGGTTCAAAGTGGCGGGTACGATTAAAATTATTGAGCAATTTTTAGGTTGGAATAATTTAAATAAGGCGTTCTTGGTGGGTGTGGGGCATTTAGGGGCCGCGTTGTTAGGGTTTGACGGATTTAAAAACCACGGCTTAGAAGTGGTGGCCGCGTTTGATACCAATCCCGATAAAGTCGGCAAAACCGTACACGGCGTGCCCGTGTATCACACGGCACAGTTGGCGAGCGTTATCAGCCAAGAGAATTTAAAAATCGCCATTTTAACGGTTCCCGCTGCCCCGGCGCAGGGTATTACCGATACCCTTTTATCCGCCGGTATTAAAGCAATTTGGAATTTTGCCCCGGTGCATTTATCCGTGCCGGAAAACGTGATTGTTCAGCAAGAGGATATTTCCTCTGGCTTGGCCGAACTGTGTGCCAAATTAAAAAGCAAATAATTGAGGGAATATTACCCCTTTAGTTATATGACCGATTTGTTTAATGGGTGTATTCAATTATCTGGTACTACAGTTTTTTAGTTTTTAACTTGACACATTTTGTTTCCTACTGAAATATACTATAATAAATACAACTTATTTCCCGGGGGAAATCGGATGCGCCTGGTAGTTACGAAGTTAAATGTAGGAATATGGGCCGCTTCTTATTTAAAAGGAACGCTGCAGGCGTTTGCTCCTTCTTTACAACGGCCGTTTGTGCTAGGTCTTCCCACCGGGGACACCGTTCGCGATATGTATGCCATGCTCCGTACGTTTGCCCAAGCGCGTACATTAAGTTTCCAACATCTTATTACGTTTAATTTGGATGAATACGTCGGCATCCCGGCAGATCATCCGCAAAGTTACCACAGTTATATGTACCGCCATTTATTTGATTATGTACCAATTCCGCCGGAACATATTTTTATGCCAAACGGTCAAGCCGCAGATTTGCCTGCCGAATGTGCCCATTATGAGCGCGAGATTGCCCGCGTGGGCGGCATCAATTTGGTAATTGGCGGCGTTGGGCATAACGGACATATTGCATTTAACGAGCCGGGCACACCGTTTCATTCCCGCACGCATGTAGTGGATTTAACGCCGGATACGTTGGAAGTTAACGCCCGCTTTTTTGGGGGGGATACCCAACGTGTTCCGTGCCGGGCCATTACCCTGGGAATAGGTACTATTTTGGATGCCAAAGAATTAGTATTTTTAGCATCCGGCGTCAAAAAAGCGGCTGCCGTTGTTCACGGGCTTACCCAAAAACCTACGCTAGATTGGCCGGTTTCGGCCCTTCAGTTACACCCGCGCGCTACTTTAGTGGCGGACTTGGATGCCTGTATTTTACTATCAGGTGAACTTAAAAACCGCTTGGATGAAGCTCGGGCGTGCAATCCGCAAGCTGATGAATGGATACTGGAGATTAAAAAATGAAAATTTCACATGTAAATGCCGTTACTTCTACGGGTATTTTAAAAAATGTTTCGTTAGAAATTGCTCACGGAAAGATTACGCAACTCACGCCGGAAAATACACCTGCTGTTAAAGAACGGTGGGCCGTCCCTGCGTTTGTAGATTTACATATTCACGGCATGGGCGGTTTCGGCCCGGAACAAAACACGCCTGAATCTCTATTAAAACTTTCCGACGTACTGGCCCGGCAAGGGGTCGCCGCATTTTGCCCTACGTTATATGGTGCCCGGCCGGAAGTAATGGCTGCTCAGTTACGTATCTTGCTCCCTGCGGTGGGGAAGGAAACCGGTGCCCAAATTATGGGGTTCCACTTAGAAGGTCCGTTTATTTCGCCCGAAAAACCCGGGGTCATGAACCCGCAAAATATTGCGCCTGCTAATTTAGATGATTTTAAAAAAATATATGACGCAGCCCAAGGCCGTATTGCCGTGGTTACGCTGGCCCCCGAAGTGCCCCACATTCGCCCGGTCATTGATTTTTGTTTAAAACACAAAATTATTGTTCAAGCCGGGCATACCAACGCTACCTACGCGCAAATGCAGCAAGCATTTGATTGGGGCGTACGGCGGGTTACGCACCTGGGAAATGCCATGCGCGGGTTCCACCAACGCGAGCCGGGCGCGTTTGGGGCAGCGTTGTTTAATCCGAACATTTCGTGTGAAGTGATTGCAGACGGGAAACATATTCATCCGGCACTACTTACCTTTTTAAAACAAGTAAAACCTATTTCGCAGATTACTGCAGTTACCGATGCCCTGTTGCCTACCGGGCAAGCTGCAGGCCCGTTTTTAGCCAATGGGGAAGCCGTTTCTTTGCAAGACGGCGTATGGAAACGTGTACAGGACGGGGTAACTGCCGGGTCCGCACTTACGATGTTAGGGGGATTTAAGCAACTGTTAGAAGCAGGCTATTCTTGGCCTGAGGCTGCTCTCTGTACCAGCACAAATGCGGCGAATTTTATGCAATTTAGTGGTGGCGTTTTGCAAGAAGGCAGTCCGGCGGATATTGTGATACTTACGAAGCAGTTGGATATAAAACAAATTTTCTTGCGTGGACAGGAAATATCTCCAAATTAGGCAGAAAACCCTTTGTCTTGCTGTGTACGGTTTTCAAAGTAATTTGGGGATAGACTAGGCACGAGGATAGGAGGTATACTGTGCGCAGCCGCCCGGTAGGGCGGAGGTATCCGACTATCCGAGGAACGAAGTATAGCCCCAAATTAGGCAGAAAACCCCTTGTTTTTTTGTTGTTTTTTCTATAGAATAATAATAAGGTTTTAGCCTGCTAAAACCAAGGGTTGCAAGATTTAAGCAGGTGGAGGAGTTTTCTCTATGTGTTATATGCGTTATTTGATGTTGCTGATATGCTTGGCTGGGGGGACGGTCGCACACGGATATAATGAAGTTATATCGGCTGTTGCTTATAATCCGTCTCTGTTAGGAGGGTATGACTATTTAAAAATCTTGAGCAAGGCTACTTTTAAGGGCGGCTTAGGGGTGGCTGATAACAAAGCCGAAATTAATTTTGGTGGAAAGGTAACTATAAATGATATGCACGACGACCAGCATAAGTATACAGTAGCAAGCGAGGCCGGTCATAGCGTACACCGGATTAAGACAGTACAGTCTTTAAGTAATTACGTATTACCGGGGACCTCACTTACTTTTTGTAATGAGGATACCAATACCAGCAAACGCTGGAAACAAAATCCGAATGCGTGCGGAACTGCCTCTGACAACCATTTCAATGCAGAAGATGCCTGGCTAATGGGGAACCAACCTGGTTTTTGGGGAACATTTGATGGGGTAGATGTAAATAGTACTGGCAACTTTTCTCAAGGAAATTCGGCGGTTACTCAATATGTTCCTTTGGTTAAAACGTATGGAGGAAATTTGACGGCATCACCTGCTTCTGCTAATATAAAAAGAGGTTATTCAGTTATTAAACAAATACAAGGAATTTGGTTTTCGGGCGGTACAGAACAGACGCCCTATACGTATACGTCAGCTGCGGCGAGTAGTGCTAACCTCATGCCGGTAAGGATTACTGCCAATGAGTTAAAAGGGCCAGCCGCCTCTTCAAAGTTGTATGCTGACTCCATTATTTTGGGGGATGCTGTATTGGATGTGAACAAGATGCTGTGTCCTAGTGGAAAAACTCCGGCTTATTCATGGGCATCGCGTAAAGATGATGGCGGTACCACTATCCAGGTTTTGCAGCGTACATGTAATTAATTGGGTAAAAGAATAGTTGTTTATGTAATAACAATCCCTCGGTTTTATAGCCCGGGGGATTGTTGCAAATTGTATAGACAACTCCCGGCTTTGCCGGGGGCATAAGAAAGGTTTACCGTTGTCATTGCAAAATAAGGTGTCATTCCCGAGGAATGTTGTCGGGAATCTACGACATACTAAGTTGTTTATTGTATATAACCCCCGGCTATGCCGGGGAATTGTTATTCTGTGGATTTGTTTTATTTTTGCACCTGTATTTTTTCAGCTGTACTATGGGCACCAAATTCCGGGGCATATAGACTTTGTATTTGCGCAGGGCCTGCGTGAAATTTCCCAGGTACCGTCGGCCGTAGTACATAACGCAAAGTTACTTTCCCGGCGGGTAGGCGGTTTATAAAGAACTGGGTAACCCCGTCTTTCACTTCGCGGTAGACGGATATAGGGTTCCAATTCCAGCCGCTTGTTAAGTCGGCATTTTCAAACCCGGCGGGTTTGGGGTCCGTCAATAATACATAGTCAAATGTGCTATCTGCCGTTACGGTAAGGTGTACTTCCACTTCATCGGCAGTTTTAATTTCGCCGGTATCTTTTACGGGGCGTAGTTTTTGTACGCCGTCCTGGGTAAACCGTACGAAATATTCCCGTTCTATGTTTAGCACCCCTTTGGGGGAGGCTTTGGCTTGGGCGGATGTATATACCATATTTAACGAAGCAAAATCCGTCACTTTGCTTTGTTTGCGGATCGTAGCGGTGTAGGCCTCAGGCGTAAGTTGCGTTTTGGGCTTTATCCATTGTAAATCTGCTGTCCAGTCAAACGGTTCAAAAGTCAGGTTTTGTTGGGTATCTGCCCAATGAATTTGATAGGTGCTAGGCAGCGTAAGGGCTCCTTTGATTTGCAGGACATCTAATAAAGCAAATACGGCTTGGGCGGCTGCTGTCGGGTTTTTCCAATCCGCTACTTGTTTATTAAATAATAACCATTGAACCATGGGGTCAATTTGAGGGGAATCCGGGCGGATTTCCAAGAGTGTTTTTAACGTGGCCGTTTGCGTGGTTAAGGTATCCTGATACCATATCCAGCTTTGTGCTTCTGGGGCAAAATAGGCTCCGGTTAGTTCATTGTATTTCATGCGGGCTAATACTTTTTCCAGATAGCGGTTCGCTTTTACATCATCCCCTAAACGGTGATATACGGTGGCTGCGTATATTTGTCCGAGTGGCGTCATAAATTTAGCTTGGCCGTCGGCATAGTCTATCCATTTTTGGAGGGAGGCTTTGGCAGCAGCTACTTGCGGCCAGTTATTCGGAAAGGCCGAAACCGTATACGCCGCATACAAAGCATACGCTACGGTAGACGCGGAGCCTGTTTTATCGTCTTTGAGTTGTTTTTCAATTTTGGGCACTATATAAGTAAGTGCTTTTTGCACGTTCGCTTGCGGTATTTCGGCTCCAAACCGTACGGCCTGGGCAAATCCGTCCAACGCGCGCAGCGTTAAATAGCTGTCTTCCGGTCCGCCCGCAAACCAACTGAAAGACCCATTTGCATTTTGGAAGGATAAGACTTTGGCGCGTTCTCGGGCCAGGGTACTGGCGACTATTTTGTCATCAAATAAACTAATAACTTGTGCATTTCTTCCTGTATTGCCTTGGGCCCAATTTAGCCACGGGGTTTGCTCCAGTAACGTAAGGCGCAGCGGGTCTGTTTCATTCCACGGGGCCGTTATACCGTTATGTGCGGGCAATTTTTTGGCAGCTTCTTTAAGTTGCGGATAGGTAGTATAAAACTGATGCACAATGGCCAGCGGTACATAGCGGTTTAATGAGGAAACCAAATCATTATATCGGTTCATGAGTAAATTCGGCATTTTGTGTAAGACGGACAATGCCAAACTGGGGTGTAAGGTAAGGGCTGCCAGTTCCGGCTGGGCATCTTTTACATCATTTAGTTCTGTGATTGTCAGCGTATTAGCCCCATTTTTAAGGGCGACGTTTGCAGCCGCTAATAACCGCGTGCGACTGGGTAAGACGGGTAATTCTTTCTGTTCTCCGTCGCTGTCTGTTCCTGTGCGTCCTACAACGGTAATTTGATAGATTCCCGGGTCGGCGGGGGCCGTCATATTCCAATGCACATACGCTGTACTGTTAGCAGGGACAGAAACCGTTTTTGTCAGTTCGCTAAGGCCAAATGCGGCCTGTTTATTTTGGTTATTCTGTTTGACAGCAATCGTTACAGGTATGGTTATTTTATGAGGGGTTACGTTCATCACAGAGGCTTGTAAAATCCCCGTATCTTCTTCCCGGTAGAAACGCGGCAAGTGCAAACGTACCATAAAATCTTTGCGGGAAACGGTACTGGCCGAAAAAGTGCCCAATTCCGCATTTTTGGTAAGTACAAATCCCAATATATTCCAAGTAGTAATACTTTGCGGTAGCGTAAAACGTATCCGCGCGGTTCCGTTTTGAAGCGGTACTTGTGCATTAAAATAGGCTGTTTCGGCAAAGTCGGTACGGATATTGGCAGCTGTCGGATCTGCTGTATGATTTACTGCCTTGATTTCCTGAACTGTATCGTCCGGGGCCATTTCTTCCACGGTGGCGACACCAGCTGTCCTGTTTACCGTGCCGAAGGAAGCGGATTTTGCCATAGCCATCATGGGCATCGCGGATCCACGTCTTAGTTCTAATCCTTTGGTGTAATCATGGTGTGGCATTATTAAATTAAGTGTAGGCAGTTCGGGTGCCGGCTGCCAGCGGTATGTGTCTTTGCCGGAGAAAACAGCTATTCCATACGCAGCGGGATAACTGGTCTGTACGCTGGGGGTTCCGGTCGTTTGCGGGAATAACGAAGTAAGCGTAAACGGGTTTTCTTTTTGAGCGTAGTAATCGAGTGATTTGTCATATACAGTAAGGCTGGCCTGTCCGTTTACAGGAACATCAGTTGCATGGCGTGCGGTCAGCCGCCAAGAGACGTCTTGGCCGGGCTTTACGGTTGGAGGAACCTGGATATTTGCTGTTATCTGTTGGTTATTAAAGGGGACCTCAAACGTGCCGGAGCCGTTATAAAATTCATAATTACTGGCTCCAAACCAGGCGATTGCTAAACCGCCGCGGTCTGCTGCCGTAACGGGATATTCATAAATACTTACGCCTTGCGGTAAGCGTTCGGTTTTGCGTAAAAAGTTTTTTTGGTAATATACTTCCGCGTGTTTGGGGCCGGTTAAACGGCCGTCTCCTACTAAAATGCGGGCCGTTTCTCCGGGATAATATGTTTTATGTTGAGGTAACGTAATGGTGGGGACACGCAGCGCCGATTGGGGGGCTGCTACCAGGAAGATAATAGATTGCTTTTCTGCCTGTTTGTCTTGCAGCGTCAAACGGTACACGCCTTCTTGTGTGGCCGGAAGTTGTACGGTTTGGGTACCGGGGGTTTTAAACGTAAGGGTTTGTGTGGAGAGCGTAGACACGTCTTTTGCTTGTTCGTACCACGTATCTAGTGTTTGTTTATTTTTTGTATCAGGGGTATCATCCACGCGGCTAATGCGTACCGTAACCGTACCGCTTACCGCATTTCCGTCAGCATCTGTCAAGGTAATGTCAGCGAGCGGTCCGCTTTTTTCGGCATCATAAAATCCTTGTGCAAAGTCCACTTTAAATAGGTGTGCATACGTACTCACTTTGTACGTACGCGAAGTTTCAATGGCGCGTCCGGTTTCATCATATACTTCAGCTTTTACAGTATATTGCGTAAAATGCTCATCCGGGCGGGAGGGTTCGGGTGTAAATGGAATCTCAAACTTTCCGTTGCTATCGGTGCGGGTTTGTCCTTGTGAAATTTGTTCCGGCTTTGCATAGATACTGCGCCACCAGTAAAACGGCGGGATATAGGCCTGGCGGGTAACAGTATATTTTACCGTAGCCTGTTGCAGCGGAGTCCCTGCGTAATAAATGGCCTGCCCGTATACGGTGCCGGGTTTGTGATAGGTAAGAGGTGCAGCCGGGTCCTCTAGCGTAATTTCATATTCGGGGCGTTTATATTCTTCTACTTGAAAAGAATGACTGCCGGAATAGGTGTTTCCCTGTACCCGGCTGGTTACATGGACTGAAAAATTTCCTAATAAAAGGTCTTGTTCCGGCAGGTTAAAATTAAGTTGTGCCGTTCCAAACGCATTTAAGGTAGTGGTGGCCTGATAAATTTGTTTTCCGTTCGCACCGCGCACAATCAGTTGTACTTCCTGGGTTGGCCATACTTGCCAAGCGCGGGGCGTCCGTTCAAATCCTTGTATGGAAAGTTGTACTTTTTGCCCGGGCCGGTAAATGGCGCGGTCTGTTTGCACAAATAGTTTTACGGGTTGCGGATTATACAGATGAAAATACGTACTGCGGGGGGAAAAGGCGTAGTTCCCGTTTTTTTCTGCCAGGGTATTTACTTCTAAAGAATTAGACGTTTTTCCGTTTACTGCAATGGGGCGGGTCAAATGAGCGATTCCTTGTTCATCCGTAGTTAATTTTTGAGGCGTTCCATTCCATCCGGTGCGGATGTCCAACGCGGTATTGGCTTCCGGTTTTCCGGTTTTTAAATGGACGGTGTAGAAATGAAATACCTGGGGCGTATAGGTGTGCGGCGTGGAGTGTAAGGTCCAGGTATAGTGGTCTGGGTTGTCTTCAATAGCGGCTGTGGTAAATAAGGCCAAGTCCGTGCTATTTAATATTATTCCATTTACAGGCGCGCGGGAAGAATCAAAATTTTTATCATAACTGGCTAGTACGATATAAAATCCGGCGGACAAAGGCGGCAAAGGGAGCACAATGGGTTGCTCAAAATACGGTTTTTTATACGTGGGTTGCACGTGCACCGTTTGATACGTTGTAGAAGAAGCCAGGTACTTTTTAATATCTTCTTGGGATAATTGGACCAAGGTCGCCCAGTTTGTAAACTCCCGGTTGTGGCGGCGGGCTGCTTGCTCCAATTGCGTTTTGGTAACCGGGTACACACGTGCATATACATCCGGTACATTACGTACCGAAAGTTCTAATTCCGGCCGTGCGGGGTTTAGCGGCTTATTCGTGGCTGAAAAAGCCAATTCTTTTTGGGTAATTTGGCGGGCCAGGTCTTTACATTGTTCGGTGTAATAAGAAGCGTCTAATTCGTTTACGGCCCAGTTACAAGTATCTAATGCCAAGGTGCGGTCGTCTTGCTGGAATAACAATTGAGCGGTTTTATAGGCGGCGTAGGATTTGCCGTAATCCGTAGCGGAAGGACGGGTAACCGAAGTTAGATAATTTTTTAATTTGTTCCACCACGTTTTATTTTCCTGTATTGCATATAACGCTTTTAATTGGGCAACTGCATTTTTGACGGCGTTTTCTTTATTTTTTATTTCAAAAAAATCGGGCCGTTCTAAGGGCAATAGAATAAAATCCGTTTGCCAAAACAGTTTTGCATTTTGTCGGCCGGTACCTTCTAATAAATAGGAAGTTTTTAATACATTAGCCAATTTGTCGGCGCGGTTTTTGTATGGAGCAAACGGTTTGGCAGCTCCGTCTAAATACGTATGGGTTTCCCCGGAGGGAAGGGCTTGTTCGGTTCCGCCTAAAAAAGACACCCATTGTTGTGCGGCAAAATCAAAGAGGGTGGCAATCCGGCGCGTATCGGTATCTTTGAGGTTCAAAATCAAGGTTTCCTGCTCAATGGGTGCGTTAATCAGTCCGGCGCGTAACGTCCATAAAGTTTCATAATCTTTTTGGATTTGGCCGTGCCATTGGCTACGGGTCCAATATTCCATATCTGTATTATTTTCCAATTCACGCGTTTCTAAAATACGGCGGTATTGGTTGGCGGTTTGCCGGGCTACTTGAATACGGTAGAGTAAAAAGCGGGCTTTCCAAACGGGGTTTTCCGGCAGCGGATAGCCGAACATCGTTTTAGCGGCATTTAAGTATTCTCCTTGGCTATAGGCACACGCGGCGGCGCGCAGCTGAGCCTGGTAGAGGGTATCTCCTGTGGCGGTTTTAGTAATTTCTTGATATTTTGGCAAGGCAGAAGCGAAATCTCCGTCCTGGTATAATTTTTCTGCCTCGGATAAATCGTAACCGCGGGTCGTGAGTGTAAGCCCTACTAGTAACAACAACGCAACTATTTTTTTCATGATTTCTCCTGATGTAAAAATTTTTGATTGAATTTTTTAATAACGTACGGAAAGAAAGCCATTACATATAACATTAGTAAAATAGAAAACACCAACCGTCCTCCGTGTGCACCCAGTAAATGAACGAGCGGTTTACGGGCATGATGCATCCAAAAATAGGCCGGCACCAAGCCCAGTAAAGCAAAGGCTACTCCTTTCATATGCAGCCCCAGTTCGGTAAAATTGATCCAGCGTTTTTCCACATACCTAGCCATACAAAAGCCGATCCACGCACCTATTTCCAAGTAACCGTTATTCATCATCTTTTTGGGGTTTACGAGTAATTTCCCGTTGACGTAATCCATCGGATAGGGTTTGTACGTAATATAAATGAGGGCCAATATTCCTAGTAAGAGCCCAACGGACAACCACCGGGTTTCCTGTTCCGGGTGAATTGCCAAATAATCAAACGCACGCACGACTCCCCATAAAGATAGAAGCCCCACGCACAATCCCACCAGTACATCTTGCGGGGTATGTACGCCTAAATAATTGCGGGAAAACCCGGTCAAAAGCAACAAAATAACGCATAGAACGCCAAGCCAACGCATGGATTTTTTTTGCCAGCACCCCAGGGCCATTCCCCCATAAAGTGTAGCGGCGGAAACGGTATGCCCGCTGGGGAAAGAATAACTACTTACTTTGGAAATAATATGGCCGGCCGGGGTAATGCGCGGGTCCCGGATCCAGGGGCGGTATACGCAAAATGTTAATTTCAGTATAGAATTGACAGCCTCTCCCAAGCAAAACGCAGCTAACGTATAAAGTCCGTAGCGTTTGTTTACACACCAATAAATAAATACGGCCGCAAACAGTAAATAAGAAACTGAAAAGGTAGACAAATTTTCCAAAAGTGGGGTCCATACTTCCTGCGTATTGTGGCGGAAATCTTGCAAAAATAGCAAATAATTCATATCCATGGGTTGTGTCCTTATATCAAGTGTTTTTAGTATTGTAACAAATAACAGGGGCGGTTGTGAGTGCCATCCAAAAGGGAACTCTATTTTGGGCCGTTGTGGTTGGCTGTTTGTTTTAAAAGGCTTGACGCGTTTTTTTTTTTGGTAGATTTTGATGGTAGCAACCATATAAATGGGAGATACCCAGGTAGTAAAAACCGTTTTAAAGGGTGTTTTTGCTCAAAAGAAAGGCATACGGTTGCTAACAATAATTATAAGGAGAAAAAGATGAAAAATATAGATGATGTCATTTGTCCCCCTTGTGGGGAACAACCTTTAGCCCCGGAAGGTTTTTGTCCGGGGGTCGCGTTAGCGACAAAAAGAGGGGCTACTAAGGGGAGTTCTATTTTGCCCCTCCTACCCCGCCTAATGGCGGTACTCCCTCCACAAGGGAGGGAGATAATTTCCCGCGGGTTCACGCTCATAGAACTCTTAGTCGTGGTACTCATTATTGGCATATTGGCAGCCGTGGCGTTGCCGCAATACCAAAAAGCTGTACGCAAAGCGCGGTGGACGGAAGTAACCACCCAAATCAATGCGTACATCAAAGCCATAGATGCGTATGTATTGGAAAACGGGATGCCACAAGAAGGGAGTGTTTGGTTTACCGGTACAGATGCAGTACAATCGCCGATAGAGGTGCCTTGTGTCTCGGAGGATGGTATACACGGTTGTATTACTAACGTGGGTAGATGGCTTGTTTTCTGTCCATCATCTAGCAGCATGTGTAGCTTGGAGATAGTTTTTCCCCAGATCCAAACCGATGGAACACTCGGAAATAATTGGACTGGGGGGTTGGACGAGATGCGTATATATTATATGCCCTATAATAAGAGAATATATTTATATACGCTTAGGAAGGCAAGCGGAGCCGGTGATGAGGCTGCATATGCAGATGTATGTCGATTGTATGGGGAGGATACGATGAGTACTGTTATACGAGTAATAACCTGTGCCGATTATTTATAAGCCCCGTTTCTTTACGCTACCTTCCTACTTAACAAGATAACAAATAATAAATATCCCCCGGCCTTACTCAAAGCCGGGGGGAAATTTTCTAACCTAATTACTTAAATTAGAAGCGTCCGTTTACAATGACCATCGCCGGTAACCAACCGTTTTTAGCAATGTTTACTAAACCCAGTTGTAAACCATAGATGTTTTTGGCATAGTTTACAAAGCCTAACTGTAAACCGGTTACTTGGTTGGCATAGTTTACTAACCCGGCTTGTAAACCGGTTACTTTGCCTTCCAAGCCCAAGTTAATCCAGCCCCATTGTACACCTTGCATGGAACCTTTGCTAATGGCTACTAAACCGCCTTGTACACCGCGCATATCGTCGCGGTTGACGGTTACTAAACCACCTTGGATACCATATACAATATCGGCGGTGTTATAGAACCAAGCCGTTTTAATACCGCGTACTTTGTGGGCATCGCTATAGATGAAATCATATTGAACACCGTCCACGGTATCGGCTTTAGAGCCAAATCCCAGGTCCAACCCGGTAATGTTGTGGATGTTGTTCGGAGCGGCTACAGCAATATCATCCCACAGGGACAATTTGACGTATCCGGTATTGCCTGCAAACACAGGCGCGGCACAAATAAGGGCCGCAAACAATACTACTAGTTTTTTCATGTAATTTACTTCTCCTTACTAATTTAACTACTTAAAATCGTCCGTTTATAAATACCATAGCGGGGACATAAGCGTGCGGGCAAATATTGATGAGTCCTAATTGCAGTCCTTTAATAGCATAGGCATAATTGACTATCCCGAACTGTACCCCGCGTAAATGCCACGCATAATTAAAAGCCCCTAGTTGTACACCGCGCATTTTTTGGGTAACCGCGTTGACCACGCCTAACTGTACGCCCCAAATTTCCCGTTCGGTCAGTTGTACGCCGCCCAGTTGCACGCCGTCTACATCCCGGGCGCGGCTAAACAAGGCCATACTTACCCCGTTTAGTTTTTGAGTGGTGCGTGCATATAAAATATCCCATTGTAATCCGGTTACGTACTGGGTGGTAGAACCCAACCCAAAGTCTACGCCGGATACGGTGTCTATATTATTGGGCGAAGCCACGGCGGCCCGTCCCCATAGGGAAAGTTTCAACTGTCCCGCTGGCTGAGCTGCCGCCGGAAGTACGCACATACCACATATAATTAGCAAAAAAAGTTTTTTCATGATAGTTTATTGTAGCATTTTGGTACGCAGGTTACACAAAAAATCCAGGAAATTGCTACAATACTTTTAAGAGGTTTTTTATGAAAATTACATTAGCCAGTTTTAATCCGTTGACGGCGGCTATCCGTTCTAATACGGCACAAGTACTTTCTTTAGTAAAATCCCCAGCTCCAAAGGGCGATTTATTAGTATTGCCGGAAGCCGCTTTGTGTGGTTGTCCGCTATTTGATTTGTTTGAAGACAAGGCGTTACTTACTGCGAATGTAGCTGCGTTAAAAGAAATGGCAGCAGTATCCAAAGCTCAGCCGCTCGTTCTTGGCTATTTGGATAAACAGGCGGGGCATCCCGTTACGGCTGCCGCGTATATATATAAAGGAAAGATTACCAAAATCTTTGATAATGAGTTAGTAGAGATAAACGGGCAAACCGTTCAAATTTTTGTCGGTCAGGCTCCGCAAGATTGCGAAGCGGATGAAGATGCCGACGTTGTTATCTTTTTACACACTACTCCTTATATTAAGGGAAACATCCAGCCCCGCTTGGAGGCCCTTCAAAAATTTGCCAAAAAATACACCGTGCCCGCCTTGTTGTGTAATCTGTTAGGCGGTGGGGACGGAATGATTTTTGACGGTTTAACCGCCGCCGCTGATGCCAAAGGCAAGTTAGTGGCGTGGGGAGAACTGTTCCGCGAACAACTGATTACCGTGGACACACAAGCCAAAAATCCACCAGTAATATATGACGTTCCCGTACAACAAGAACTCCTAGCTGCGTTAGTGTTTGGGTTGCGCGATTATGTAACTAAAAGCGGTTATGATAAAGTCATTTTTGGGCTTAGCGGCGGGATTGATTCGGCTTTTACAGCTGTACTAGCTGCCAAGGCCTTTGGCGGGGAGAGTGTTCATTGTGTGTCGCTTCCGTCTTATTGTACGAGTGATTTAAGTAAAAGTTTAGCCGGGCAGCTTGCCTTAAAATTGCATGTTAATTTAGAAGAAATTGAAGTGTTACCTGCGTTCAAAGCCCTCAAAGAATCTATGTCGCATATTTTTTCACACGCTAAAGATTCTACAGACCAGGAACTCCAATCCCGCTTGCGTACCACTATTTTAGGCGCACTTGCAAACGAATATGGGGCCTTGCTGATTTCCACGGATGACAAAACAGAACTCTCCGTCGGACCGTCTGTCATATATAAAGATGCTGGCGGGGCGGTGTGTCCGTTGGGGGATCTGTATAAGAGCGAAATTTATGAACTGGCACGCTTTATGAACCGGGAACGGGAACTGATTCCACAAGGCATTTTGGACCGTGCTCCCACACCCGAACTGCGCCCGAACCAAACGGATGAGGACCAGCTACCCAAATATGATGTCTTGGATAAAATGCTGCGTGCGTATGTAGAAGAATCTTGTGCTCCGGCGGATATTGCGCGTAAATTACACGTTTCGCAAACGAGTGTTAAAGCCGTATTGGAACGCGTAAACCGGGCCGATTTAAAACGCCGCCAAAGTGCGCCTGTGTTGCAGGTAACGACGCACCCCTTGTCGGGGATGTTGCATCCTATCATTAAAAAAATAGAGTTATAAAGTATGTCTTCTGGCCGTAAACCGCATTTGCAATTAACACGCACTTTGCGCGGGCAATTATTTCATTTAACGAGTCCGATATTTTTTGAAACCCTGCTTTTAATGTTGACCGGGGCCACAGATGTTTTTATGTTGAGCCGGTTTCAGGATGATGCCGTAGCCGCTAGTGGGGTGGTCAACCAATTGGTGTTTTTAGTGTGCTTAGTATATATGGTTACTGCATTGGGTACCTCGGTATTATGTTCCCAGTATTTAGGGGCCCGGCAAAAAAAGAATGTGTTGCAAGTTATGGGCGTATCTCTGGTAGTTAATTTAATCATGGGGATGCTTGTTAGTACCGGGTTATATGTATTGGCTCCGCAGTTATTACATCTCATGGGCATAAAGGCCCACTTAATGGAATATGCGTTGCCTTATATGGCCTTAGTGGGCGGAAGTTCATTTTTGCTGGCCTTGGCTATGACGTTGGGGGCTATTTTACGCAGCCATAATAAAGCCTATTATCCCATGTGGTCCGCGCTTATCATCAATATTTTGAATATTATCGGCAATTACTTTTTAATTTTCGGTCACGGCGGGATCCCCCGTTTGGGTATTACGGGGGCGGGGCTATCTACCATGTTATGCCGTTTTGTGGCGGTCATTTTTTTGTATGTCATTTTATTTTCCAAAGTGTCTGTTAAACCGCCGCTTGCGTATTTTAAGCCGTTTCCGTGGGATAAAATTAAAAATTTGCTGATTATTGGTTTGCCTGCGGCGGGGGAAAACATATCGTATGATTTATCCCAAGTAGTCATTACGTACTTTGCGGTGTTGATTGGTACGGCTGCGCTTACCGCGCGTACGTATACGATGCATATTGTAATGTTTTCGTACGTGTTTGCCATTGCTATTGGGCACGGGGCTTCTATTACGATTGGGCACCTGATTGGCCGGGCCCGTAACCGGGCGGCATTTTCGTTGGAAAAATACGCCATCCGTTGGGCATTGGTGGTAAGTGTGGTTATTTCGTTGTTAACGGCTATGTTAGGAAAACAAATTTTTGGGTTTTTATCCACGAATCCCGAAGTAGTACAAATGGGCACACTTATTTTATGGATTGATGTGGTGTTGGAGATTGGCCGCGCGGTCAATATTACGTCTGTTAATTCGCTGATTGCATCGGGGGATGTGTTGTTCCCGTTTTGGACGGGCGTTGGGGTTATGTGGGGCGTGGCCACTTTATTTTCTTACGTGTTAGGGGTACAGTTAAGGTGGGGGCTTGTGGGAATTTGGCTGGCCATGGCGTTGGACGAGCTTATCCGTGCCGCCATTTTTGAACGCCGTTGGCGTAGCCGCAAGTGGCAAAATAAATCCTTCACCCGGTAAAATTAGTTTTTGGTTTTGGCAGTAAATCCATGCAAAATTTCAAATAGTCCTACTATAAACTAGGTCTTTAGGCCCTGGTTTTCTATGTATGTTTCCCGTATACTATAAGTATGAAAGGTTGGGTAAAACTACTTATTTTTACAAGTGTATGGGCACAGATACT
>CALAFB010000026.1 GCA_937891135.1 uncultured Elusimicrobium sp. | reverse complement strand
GGTATCTCCCCCCATTTATACGGCTGCTATCATCAAAATCTACCAAAAAAAAAAAACGCGTCAAGCATTAAAAAATGAACAGCCAACCACAACGGCCAAAAAATAAGAAAATCCCCTGCACGCCTCCCTACAACACCCGCTAAAATGCTATAATATAAGTATGATTGACCGCATTAAACGCTTAGAAGCCCTGTTTTTAGAGGAAATCAATACCCTCATTACCCGCATGACCGCCAACGGCAACTTAGGCGGCATTGTTACCATTACTGCCGTTCGCGTAGGGAAAGACTTAACGACGGCAAAAGTCTATTTCTCCGTCTTTGGCGGGCCGGAAGACCGCAAAAAAACGCAAGAGGCCCTGGCCCTACTGCGTAAAGAAATCGGCGCGCACTTGCGCGGCCGCTTGCATTTAAAACGCATTCCGTCCTTCACGTTTGAATACGACGACACGCCCGAAAAAACCGCGCGGGTAGAGTCTATCTTTCAACTCATTGATAAGGAAAAAAAGGATGCCCATTGATGTAAACGGCTTGCACGCTGTGTGGCAAGCCCTGCACCAAGGGAACCGCTTTTTTGTCGCCGGGCATTTGAACCCGGACGGCGATTCTGTAGGCAGCACACTCGCGGTGTGTTCGCTCTTAAAACGTATGGGCAAAACCGCGTATGCGTATGCGGCTCCCAGCGTGGGGGCGGATTTACAATTTTTACCCGGCATGACGGACTTACACGTCGCCCAACTGCCCGCCGGGCAAACTTTTGATACCGTTGTGATGTTGGAATGTTCGGATAAAAAACGCGGCGGGGATTTGGACGCCTTCTTGCAAGCCGCACAAAGGGTTGTACACATTGACCACCACGCCGTGAGCGACCCGTACGGCCACGTCAATTATATAGACACCCAAGCGTCCAGCACGGCGGAAATTATTTTCCAACTGTTTGAAGAATCGGACGGCGAATTTTTACCCACGCCCGACGAAGCCACCTGCCTCTATACCGGCGTAGCCACCGATACCGGGCGGTTTGTGCATACCAATACCACGCCCGAGGCCCTGCGCGTAGCCGCAGCCCTGGCCGCCCTGGGGGCCGATGTCAATACCGTCAATGACCATATTTATTTTACGAAACCGTATGCCGAACTAAAACTGTTAGGGCGCGCACTTGAAAAAATGCAGCTCAAGTTTGACAACCGCTACAGCGAAATTTTACTTACTAAACAAGATTTTGAAGCATTTGCCGCCCAACCCGCCCAAGCGCAAGGCATTGTCAGCCAGCCGACCATGATTCCCGGCGTGGAAGTATCGGCACTACTTAAAGAAGAACCCGCGCACATTTCCGTTAATTTACGCTCCCGCGGCGCGGTGGACGTAAGCCAAATTGCGAAACAGTTTGGCGGCGGCGGGCACGCCCGGGCTGCCGGCTGTAAACTGGCCGGGCAAACCCTTCAACAGGCTGCCGATGCCCTGGCCCGCGTGGTACAATATGCCCTTACGCCCCGTTAATCCGTCCGCAAGCGGGCTACTACTTATAGACAAACCGGCGGATTTTTCTTCGCACGATATTATTGCCATTACGCGCCGTATTTTGCGTACGAAAAAAATCGGCCACAGCGGCACGTTAGACCCTATGGCTACCGGCCTGCTTATTTTACTTATTGGGCGCGAAGCCACCAAACGCCAACCCGCATTTTTAAACTTATCCAAAACCTATCAGGCCGTCTTAAAACTAGGCCTAGAAACCGACACCTGGGATAAATACGGCGAAGTAATCCACACGGCCCCGGTGCCGGAAATTTCCGGCGCACAATTACAGGCACACATTCAAACCCTATCCGGCACCGTCAAGCAACAAATCCCACCGTTTAGTGCCAAAAAAATCAAAGGCGAAAAAATGTACGACCTCGCCCGCAAAGGCGTGGAACTGGCCCCGCGGTTTAATGAGGTAACCGTTTCGTGGGCGGACGTCTGCTTGCGCGCCCCCGACGAAATTACCTTTACGCTTACCGGCACCAGCGGCACGTATGTGCGGGCACTTGGGTATATGTTGGCGCGCCAACTGGGTACCGTAGGCCATTTAAGTGCGCTACGCCGCGTGGCTATCGGCCCTTACCGCGTAGCACACGCCTTTGACGGCAATTTGCTCAAAAACTGCCCAACTGATATACTGTATAAGCAGGTACAACCGCTATGAAACAGTTTTTAACGATTGGCACGTTTGACGGCGTACACACCGGGCACCAACATTTGTTTAATACGTTGGAAATGCAGGCCGCCCGCCACCGCCAGCGCGCGCGCGTATTATACTTCCCGCTGCCGCCTAAGACGTTACTAAGTACCCAGCCGGAAATGAGCGTGCTGACGCTGCCTGCTGAAAAAAAATCCGTCCTTAAAAAATTGGGGATGCGTGCTGAAATGTTGGATTTTCAACATGTGCGTTCCCTCTCCCCCCACCAATTTTTTAACCGGTTACTGCACCAATTTGATATGGGCGGGTTACTGGTCGGTGCGGATTTTGCATTTGGTAAAAACCGCGCCGGTTCCGCCGTGTTCCTACGCGAAGCGTGCGCCGCCAAAAACATTCCGTTTGAAGTCGTTGCGTTTTATAAAGACGGGCACGAGAAAATTTCTTCGTCGCTGATTCGCAAAATTTTAGCACAAGGGGATGTCCCGCGCGCAAACGCCCTCTTAGGCCGCCCGTACGAACTGACCGGGCGCGTGATTACCGGGCATAAATTGGGCCGCAAGTTGGGCTACCCGACGGCTAATTTAGATACCGGGATTTACAAAATTTTGCCCCTAGGCGTATTTGCGGTAAAAGTGCGCGTAGGCACACGCTATTATGACGGTTTTTGTAACATTGGTTTCCGGCCAACGGTCAACACGCTGCATACGGTGTTGCCGCTGGTGGAAGTGCACATTTTTGATTTCAAACAAAGTATTTACGGGCGTAACATTACCGTGTGGTTCTACGAGAAACTACGCAGCGAAACAAAGTTTGACGGCTTAGACGCTTTAAAAAACCAACTGGCCCTTGATAAACAAGCCGCCCGTCAAATTTTGGCAAATAGTAACGCTATTTAATCTCTCTGTTTCAAGTGATTGCAGTTGCTGTTGAAATAATATGCCCCTGACTATATACCAGGGGCATTGTCTATTCAATTAAAATATCGCTTTATTCTTCGGGTTGGTAGTAATCCCGCACGAATAAAATTAAGTACGTAATCCACGAAAACCCAAACAACACCACAAACCCATACGCCCCCCACCATACTTTTTGCACGGGGTCATAGTGATGTAATAACGCATCAAAAAATAACGCAAACAGTACCCGGGCCAGCCATACCCACACAAACACCGTGGCCGCACGCAAGATAAAATCCAACGTGGCTTTGATAAATCCTTTTTCCTGGTACGGTAATTTAAAATATAGTGCTAGTTTTTTCATAAATTTCCTCTACTTAGTAGCCGGCGCGTAGGAATACTCGCCCGCCGGAATTTCCGTTTCATTCGTTGCCGCAGCTGCTTGCGCTGGCGCAGCGGTTTCATTCACGGCTGCAGCCGGCGCATACGAATACGCCGCCGCATCAATATCTTGGCCTTCCCCCACGGGTTCATCCGCAATGCCTGCCGGGGCGGAAATTTCTGTAGCGGCGGGGGCATTACCGGTGGCCGGGGAATTACCGGCGGCCGGGGCGTAAGCCTCGGTTGTCACAGGCGTATCCGCAGCCGTTGCCGGCGCGTATGCATCTTGGGCAGCCGGCGCGTATGAAGATTCCTCATACGTGTAACTACTCGCCGTGGAAGCAATTTCTTCCACCGTATCTAACGGTAAATTAGCAGGCGCATTTTGTTCCGTCTGTGCGGCGGGTTTTTGTATCCAGCGGCGGCCCGGTTTCTTCTGGCGGGATTTTACCTCAGAAGTCCCTTCCTGCACCGATACAAACGAAACATCTTCCTGCGGTTCACAGTCGGTTAAACTGACGGCTTCGCGTGCAAGTTCCGGCCCGGACAATAGGGCCTCTTGGTATTCACGCTTATATTGTTCGCTGACGCGGCCGTCTGTAAATTTGGGGAATTGGCGTGTTTGCACAAAACTGTGGGTTACTTCAATATCGGCATCATCAAACACATTTTGCCGGGCGGTTACCCGCTGCGGCGCAGCAGCCGCCGGCGTACCCGGATTATAATAACCCATAGAAGAATAAATCAGCTGCGGGCCATGGGTATCTGCCGCCCCGTAGCCCGGATACAGACAATAATTCACACGCTGGTTGGTGGTTGCTTTTTGATGGGCATCCACCCGCGTTTCACACGTGGATTGCGCGCTCGCACCGACGGCGCATACTAATAAAAATAGAAGAATCGTTTGTTTCATAAAACACGCTGTAATTCTATCATAGTACATTTTTAGATTTTTTGCACGGAAATTTGTAAACCTCCCACCACAACGGCCCCCAAATAAACCGGACCATTTCCCCCCTCTCAAAAATGATATAATGTAGCATCTATTTTACTTAGTAAGGATTTTATATTTATGCAAAAAACATCCGCGTGGCTGGTGCGTTTGGCGTACTTGTATATTGTACTGCCGGTATTTATTTTTATCGTCGGTTGGTGTAACGGCCCCACGGCCTTTATAGGCGGACTGGTAGTGCTACTTAGTTTTTACCGGGCCTGCCAACATGCACCCCGGTTATGGGTCCCGCAAAACGGAGATGAAAAACGCTTGTTATTTTTTGTGTTTTTATTGGGACTCGTATGGGTGTATCTCTCCGGCATTGGGGCCTTGGTATTTCAAAACTCAGACCATAACTGCCGCAACCCCATTTTTGAAATTCTTGTACAGGCCCCGTGGCCGGTACGCCTGGCTGAACCGCCCGCACTTTTAACGTATTACATCGGCTTTTGGCTGCCCCCTGCCGTGGTGGGCAAACTCTTTCATAGCGTGCAGCTGGGCTATTATGCCCAAGTGGCGTGGGCCAGCCTGGGCGTGTTTTTGTTTTTCTATTTACTTTTGGCTGCACTTAAACGCAAAACATATTGGCCGGTTTTATTATTCATCTTTTTTAGCGGGTTGGACGTGTTGGGCTGCTTGGCTATGGGATTTACCGGCTTGGTAAAAAACCCGATTTCGCACCTGGAATGGTGGTATCCGCACGCGCAATTTTCCAGCTTTACCACGCAGCTGTTTTGGGTATTTAACCAGGCCCTGCCGGCGTGGGTGGGCGTGATGATTTTGTATCACGAAAAAAACAATAAAAATATGGCATTTTTGTATGCGTGTTTGTTTTTAAACAGCACGCTGCCCGCGATGGGGTTGCTTCCGTTCCTCGTATATTGGTATTTTAAGAACGGGCAAACCTACAAATACGTACGTACGGCATTATCCCACCTCAAAGAAACCGTCCTGCGTTCGTTTACGTTTCAAAATATCGCCGGGGCCTTGGTAGTGGTACTGGTTACGTTTACCTATCTGGCCCGCAATTCATCCGGCGCGGCTACCCCCGCCAACCCGGTATCTGTCCACGTTTCTGTATTACATTGGTTTATCTTTTTCTTCCTGCCCGAAGTGGGCTTTTACTTGCTGCTACTTTGGCAAAACAATCAAAGAAACGTCCTGTATTATTTATGTACGGCGTGCTTTTTAATATATCCGTTTATTCAAGTAGGGCACGGGCCGGACTTTTGTATGCGCGCCACCGTTCCGGCACTTGTATTACTGTTTTTGTTCATCGTAAAAACCCTTGAAAATAAAACTTGGCGGCGCGTGCACCGGTTTGCGTGCGTGCTATTACTGGTATGCTTGGCCCTGGGGGCCTTGACCCCGCTGCACGAATTTGCCCGCACCATTTATATGACCCGGCTGGGGTATACCAAAATAGACCCGGACTTATCCTTTGATAATTTCTTTGGCTATACCGCCGGGAACCGTTTTTGGAAATACTTTGCCAAACAGCCCAAAAACTAATTTGTTGAAATCCGCTTTCGTGTAAACCTCCGGCCCGCCCGGAGGTTTTTATATACGAAAACCCCGGCACCTAAGATGCCGGGGAAATTTCAAAAATGTCACCGGGTGGGCTCGAACCACCGACCTATTCCTTATGAGAGAATCGCTCTAACCAGCTGAGCTACGGTGACGTAAAGGGTACTCTTTTATTATAACAAAATTTATCCGCCCCTGCAACTTTTTTATTACTTGAGGGCTGCATAATCGTTAAGATGCTGCGGAATGTGCGGATTTTTAGCCGCTTCAAAATCCTGCTTGGCTTGGGCGGCCTGGCCCCATTGTTGGTACGCTATCCCGCGGGCATTTAATACGTCTGCGCTCAGGTGAATTTCTAACGTACGTGTGTAATCTGCCACGGCCTGGTCATAACGGCCCAGCATAAACAATACACCGGCACGGGCAAAATAAGTTTCCGCACTATCCGGGCGTAAACGCACGGCATGGTTTAAAATTTCCAACGCACTTTCAAAATATCCCTGGGCAGCCAATGTACTGGCATAGGCCGTATACACCGGCAAACGGTACGGGTCTTCTTTTAACACACGCTCAAAATCCCGGGTGGCTAGTTCATACTGGCCATTATAAAAGTAAGCCGCTGCGCGTGCTTCGTAAATATCCAAATTCTTGGGATTAAGTTCCACCGCTTTATTATAGGCGTTAATGGCGGCTTCCGGGCGGCCGTCTTTGATATATCCGTTGCCGCGGGCAATATACTCGCTGGACGTGGCAAGCCCCGCGCAGGCCGCCGTAAACACACTTAACAACACCATTAGTTTCTTCATAAATTGGCTCCAAAAGTCCTATTTATTATAGCACATTGGGCCCAAAAGGGCCTAGGTATTTTTTCCGCTTCCGCCTAGGCCGTAAGACCCTGGTATCCAACAGTTAAAGTTACTATAGTATAAGTGTAGTAAGAAACAATTTGAATTTCATCCCAAACCGCTGTAGTCCCAAACCCTGCTACAGCGGTTACCCCTTTTATATACTAAAATGCTATAATAAAATTATGATGATACCACCCCGTATTACACTTTTTATTATTGCGAAGAACGAAGAACACCGCATTGCTTCGTGCATTGTCAGCGCGCGGGATTTGGTAAATGAAATTATTGTCATTGATGCGTTTTCTTCCGACAAGACAACCCAAATCTGCAAAAGTTTGGGGGCCGTGGTATACAAGCGGAAATTTGACGGGTTTGCCAACCAAAAGAATTTTGCGCTTTCCAAAGTAAACGGCACGTGGGCCCTTAATTTAGATGCGGATGAACGCCTTAGCCCGGCCCTTAAAAAAGAAATCCGCCAAGCCATCGAAAACCCGGACTATGCCGGCTATTACATTCCGTTTTGCAATTATTTTTTAGGCAAAAAGATGCGCTTTAGCGGGCTGAATAAAGAAAAACATTTACGCCTGGTACGCACGCAAAAAGCCAAGTATGTAGGCAGCCTGGTGCACGAAGGCTTAAAAGTAGACGGCAAACTGGGGGTACTTAAAAACCCGGTAAACCATTTTTCGTACGATTCCATTGAAACGTACTTTATCAAATTCAACCGCTACACCACGCTGGCCGCGCGGCAAATGCACCAACGCGGTAAAAAGTTTTGTTTGCTCACAGTACTTTGTACGCTGCCGTTTGAATTTATCAAACGCTACGTGTTAAAACTGGGGATGTTAGACGGATTTAGAGGGTTGTTGTGGGCCAGTTTTTCTACGTTTTACGTGTTTGTGAAATACGCCAAGTTATGGCGGTTGGAGCAGCGCGATAAATGACGTATCTCGTTGGGCTGCTGCTGGCCGCGGTTGTTTACTGTTTTTGGAAATATCCTGCCTTACGCAAAACCTGGTACTGGCCAACCCGCAAGGGTTTCGTGGTGCTGATGTATCATCACATCGCCCCCTTGCCGGCCCCGCAAGACGAGCAATATCCGTTTACCGTTTCGCCTGCTATGCTGGAAGAACAACTGCGTTTGATGCAGCGCAACGGCTACACGCCGATTAGCGAGCAAACCTTGCTCCACGCCCTTCGCACCGGGCAGCCCGTTCCCCCCCCTAAGCCCGTACTGCTTACATTTGACGACGGGTACGAAGACCTTTACACGCATTTATTGCCGCTCTTACAAAAATACAAAATCCCGGCCCTCGTGTTTTTAATTACGGACCGTGTCGGCACGCCCGGGTATTTGAATTGGGAACAAATCCAAAAAATGCACCAAAGCGGATTAGTAGCGTTTGGTTCGCACACGTGTTCGCACCGGCGGCTGCGTAGTTTGACGAACGAAGAAATCGTGCAAGAAATTACAACAAGCAAACAAGTTATTGAACAAACCTTGCACACCCCAGTTTACAGTTTTTGCTATCCGTTTGGGGCCGGCGGGTTTGACAAACGCGTACGCCCCCAGGTGCTTAAAGCCGGGTATCTCCTGGATTTTAGCACGAAGAAAGGCATCAATCCCTGGCCGTGGCGCGGACGGAAAACTATGTTGCGTGCGTTTCCGCGCGGCGGGGAAACGCTGTGGGATTTTCACTTACAGCTTACCCGCGGGCGCAGTAAATTATGAAGCCGTTTTTGCCGGTACTGGTGTACCAAAAAATCGGGTTCCCGCCGAAACATTCCCGTCTTAAAAACGAGTGGACTTCTGCCCCCAAGTTAGCAAAAATGCTCGCCTGGCTGACGCAGCAAAAGTATACCTTTATTACCCCCCTTGATTTGCAAAAAAAATTACCCGTGCGTCCTATTTTACTGGTATTTGCAGGCGGCTATGAAAGCGTGTATACGGACGTATTCCCCCTTTTAAAAAAATACCGCGCCCGCGCTACCGTATGTTTCCCCCAGGAACCGATTGGCACGTATAACCAATGGCAGGACCCATACCAAGAACCGTGGCAAAATTTACTCACCCCAGAACAACTGGACGTGCTGCGTAAAAGTAACCTCGTACAATTTGGCACGCTGGGATTAACCGGCGAAAATTTACTGCTTGCAGATACCGCCCGTGCGCGGGCAGCGTTAGAAGAATCCGTCTACCGTTTTAAAAAACTGCACAAACTGGACGTCTGCGCCGTATGTTTTTGGCCCGGCACGAAAGACAAACAGTTAGCCCGCACGCAGGAAATTTGCGCGGGGCTAAAGTTGCCGGTCATCACGGGGAAATGGGGCGTAAACGCGTTGAGCGAAACGCACTTTTTGCGCGTCCTACGGCCGGGGCTAATCAGCCAAAGTTATCTCTATTTTAGCCGCCAGTTACAAGCCTAGTTTCTTTTGCTATAATATAGGTATGATTATACCTACTATTATTGAAAAAAACGTCGGATATGATATTTTCTCCCGCCTGCTTAAAGACCGCATTATCTTTGTAGGCGGACGCGAAGGCGAAGTAGATACCGCCAGCGCCAATATGATTATCGCCCAACTCTTATACTTGGACGCGGACGACCCGAACCGGGAAATTAACCTTTATATCAACTCCCCCGGCGGTATGGTAACAGCCGGGCTGGCTATTTATGACACCATGCAATTTATCAAAGCCCCCATTACTACGATTTGTATGGGCCAGGCGATGAGTTTTGGGGCCGTGTTGTTAGCAGCGGGTTCCAAAGGCAAACGCTACGCCTTGCCGCACGCGCGCATTATGATTCACCAACCCTTAATTTGGGGCGGCGGGATTTCCGGGCAAGTAACGGATATTGAAATTGAATCCCAGGAACTGCACAAAAATAAAGAGCACTTGTTGGATATTTTAGCGCACCACACCGGGCAGGATAAAGAAAAAATCCGCCAGGACAGCGAACGCAATTATTATATGTCGGCGCAAGAGGCCAAAGAGTATGGGCTGATTGACGCGGTGTTGGAACTCAAAAAATAACAATCTCGGCAAAGTTTCGCACGCCCCCTCTTCATGAGGGGGCTTTTTAGCAATGCAATTTCTTCAGGCACAATAAATATATTCCCAATCTTTACCCTCCATAAATTTTTGATTCGCGCTATGTTTCGGATTATCCGAGCCGCCATCACACCACACTTTTTTCCAGCTTCCATTTTCTAGCAAATATATTGCAGCAAAATCCGTTCCTCCTTTGCTAAAATACCAATAATGAGAACAACAACCAAGAGTTCAATGAGCGTAAACCCTTTGTTAAATAAAGAGGTCATCCCCGAGGTTGCCATTTGCCCGGTGTTTTTAAATAAAGAGGTCATTCCCGATGTTGCCATTTGCCCGGTGTTTTTAAATAAAGAGGTCATCCCCGAGTTGGCGGCCCGCAGGGTTCGGGGATCTCCCTTCTGCCCATTCTCTTGTTTGAACAACCGCCTAAGCCCTTCCTTCCAAAAACGGACGAGGAAGATTCCCAACAGAAACTTTTGGGAATGACAATTTTTATTTTGTACAACTACATCATTTTGCGTATTTTTCATCTTTTTCTCCTTATAATTTTTATTCACAACCGTACGGCTTTATTTGGGGCAAAAACACCCTTTAAAACGGCTTTTGCTGCCCGGGTATCTCCCCCCATTTATACGGCTGCTATCATCAAAATCTACCAAAAAAAAAAACGCGTCAAGCATTAAAAAATGAGCAGCCCACCACAACGGCCCAAAAAGATTACAAGACAAATCACAAAGGGGCCTACCCGCTTGTTAGGTCTAAGGACCGTTGTTTTATGCCTGCTACTTAGTTACAATAACCGTATGAAATTATTACTACTAGTTAGTTTATTCGTTGTTCCGCTGTTGCCGTTAGCGGCTGAACCCGCGCCGCTTAGTGAGCCCGTTTGGTCCGTTTACACTTCTTCTGCAGCAGTCAATTCCCGCCGGGCCATACGGCTGGGATACCAAAATTTCCATACCCGCGTAAATACCCCGGATATGACCCCCACGGACACCCAAATTGCCCTGTTAATTACGACAAAGTTCCAACCGTTTTTTGATAAACTGCAATCCCTGGATGAACCGGACCGCCAGGCACAAGCCGACGATTTGCAAGATGAATTTGAAGCCTTGGTTACACAGCTGGCTATCTTGCTCTTTAAAAACCAGCACCGTTATACGAACCCGTTATTCTTGCAAGACCAACCGGCCTTTGACGAAACCTTATCCATTGTGCAGGAAGCGATAGACAAAGGCTCGTTTTAAACCAAAGGGCCTAGGGAAAATTAGGTCCAAAGACCCTTGTTTCGGCCCCTTGGACAAAGTATAGTATAAGAAAGTAACACTAGGAGAAACTACTATGAAAAAACTATTATTGTTTGTAGTGTGTGTATGCGGTGCATTTGCACCTGTGTTGGCGGCCCCGTCTGTAGAACAAGTACAGCAATTTGTGCAAGACCAGCCCCAAAACCCCGACCCGCGCGTGGTAAACGCCCAAGAAGCGTTTGGGTTGGCTTCTATGAATTATGCCCTGCATAAAATGTCGGAAGAACTGACAGACAACGAAAAACAAATTGACCGCATTTTGGAAGCGCAAGATTTAAATGCCTCGTTGCAAGCGTCTGTGGCCACGGTACTGCCGCCGGAGACGTTTGCCAACATCACTACCGAAGCTGAACTTACTGCCAAAATGGAACAACTGTTAGCGCAAGACCCGCAACTGGAACAAAAAATACTGCAGGCCTATTACCAAAACAAATACATCAAACAGTTAATCCCGCTGTTCTGGGCTAACCAAGATGAATACACGGCTAATACCGTAGACAAACAAACATTTAATGAGTTAGTGGCTACGTTTACGGTAATGACGGCCAGTTTAATGGAACAAATGAAACAGGCGGAGCAATAGAGAACCCTATGACTATCTTTACGAAAACCATCTCTTGTATCGTACTTAGCGCGTGTGCCTTACCGGCCGCCGCTCAGGTAAAAACTACGACGGCTGCTACCCCGCTCAACCAAGCGGTAGAACGTGCCGTAACGGCGGCGCAACAAACCCCCTGCACGTGCGTGCAAGCACCGCTAAGCACCCGGGAACTCATTGAAGCGGAAGAAGAACTGGAGCAACTACGCAGCGTGCGCGATTCCAACGCTACGTTTGAAAAATATCCGTACCTGCTGGACCCGGCCTACCGCCGCCAAAATACGGCGTGCGCTTGCAAGGCCCCGGCTACGCAAGCCCACCTGAGGCCCCAAGTGGACGGATTAACTTACCAGGAACTGATAGACGCCGAAGAAGAACTGGCTTCTATCCGTAACACGTGGGATATGCACGCCACGTTTGAAAAATATCCTTATTTATTAGACCCTACCTACCGCCGTGCGGACGAAGAAACCAAACAAAGTATCCGCCGGCCCTATACCCAGCTGGTTTGGGCCCGCAAAGTAGGCATCTAATTTTTTAGTTGGCACGAACGTCCCCTGCGCGCAGGCAGGGGATTTTTTATTTCCCCCAAATAAAGTACAATAAATAGTACCCAATAGGAGATAACTATGTATCAACGCACCCCTGAAGAAAAAGAAAAAATTAAAGAGATTTTAAAACTGACCGAACAAAACAATATCCAAGTTTTAAAACTGTGGTTTGTAGATATTTTAGGCAAACTAAAATCCATTTCCGTGTCGTACCGGGAATTTGAATACGCCATGACCGAAGGCATGGGCTTAGACGGCTCGTCCGTGGAAGGGTTTGCCCGCGTGTGGGAGTCCGACCTGGTGGCCGTGCCGGACCTGGACACCTTCCAAATGTTCCCGCCGGAGTTTACCGGCGCGCCGATTGCCCGCTTTTTCTGCGACATCAAAACCACCGACGGCAAACAGTTTGAAGGGGACCCGCGCTATATTTTAAAACGCAATTTGGCCGAAATGAAAAAAGCCGGCTTTGACCAATTTATGGTCGGCCCGGAATTAGAATATTTTTATTTTAAAGACGACAAAAGTACCGAACTTTTAGACAGCGCGGGCTATTTTGACACCATTCCGCTGGACCGCTCGTACGCCATCCGCCGCCAGACCATGCAAATGTTGGAAAAACTCGGCATCCGCGTAGAGTATTCCCACCACGAGGTTTCCCCCTCCCAGCACGAAATTGACCTGCGCTACAACGAAGCCATGAAAATGGCCGACCAGGTAATTACGTACCGCACCGTCGTCAAACAAGTGGCCGCCGCCAACGGCGTATATGCCACGTTTATGCCAAAGCCGATTGCCAACATTAACGGCAGCGGCATGCATGTGCACCAATCGCTTTTCAAAAACGGCTCCAACGCGTTTTTTGACGAGAAGGACCCGCTGTACCTGTCCGAAACGGCCCGCCAGTATATTGCCGGGATTTTGGCGCACGTCAAAGAAATTTGCTCCGTAACGAACCAATGGGTCAACTCTTATAAACGCTTAGTGCCCGGCTACGAAGCCCCGGCCTATATTGCCTGGGGACGCAAAAACCGCAGCACGCTGGTGCGTATTCCGCAAGTGAAAGCCGGCAAACCCAACGCTACGCGCATTGAGTGCCGCTTCCCGGACCCGGCCTGCAACCCGTATTTAACCTTTGCCGTGATGTTGGGGGCAGGGTTGGACGGTATCAAACACCAACTAAAAGTAGCCCCGATTACCGAGGAAAACATTTTCCGTATGACCAAAGAGCAGCGCGCCGCGCACCACATTGACACGCTGCCCGCGTACTTGTACGAGGCCGTAAACTATACGCGCAATTCGGAACTCGTCAAAAAAATCTTGGGCGAACACACGTTTGAAAAATTCATTGCGAACAAAGATATTGAGTGGGACTGTTACCGCACGCATGTATCCAGTTATGAATTAGAGCGGTATTTGTCTACGCTGTAAACGTATCACTTCACAACGGCGCCCCACCACTTTACCGCGTACTTGCGCGTTACGCACAAAAAAACAGAAAAAAATTGTCATCCTGGACTTGTTTCAGGATCTCCTCCGCTTAAAAGTTTTCTGTTTTTTTGTTGCTTGCCCGCGATACAATTTTCCACAACCGGCCCATTTTGACGTCCCTGCCCCTGGACGTACCTAGCAGTACGCCTATACGGGGCACTTGCCCGCCAAACTGGGCTCGGTTCTGAAAAATCATCTTCTCCTCTACAAGACCTATGCTTGGCTGAACGGCACTTGCTAACAACAGCGTCCGCGAAGACGGCGCCCAACAACTTTACCGCGTACTTGCGCGTTACGCACAAAAAACCCCTGCTCATAATGAACAGGGGCTTGTTCGTCAATCTGTTTATGTGTTAAAATTTAACGCCTATTCTGCCGATACCGGTTGCATAGAAAAGGGCCTTTTTCATATGTGCCCCATTCATCCGTGCTTCCAACCCAACGATCAAACGTTCCGTTATAGAAGATTCTAGACCAAGCCCTGCATACCATGCAAACCCGGTGTAATGCTTCGTCGCGGACGTAGCAGGAGGATAGCCCGCAATATCTTCTTCTTTCACCCGAAAAAAATCAACCCCGGCCCCTAGCGGCACGTAAAACCGTACCCGGTGGTTGGGATTGGCATTTAAACGCATGGCTAACATCAAATTATCTACTTTCACCTTGCTTTTTGAATAGTGCCAGCCTCCCCCTATCCACGTCCCTGTGTCCGTTGCGTTAAAACGGTTGCTATTATATTCTACACCTAACCCGAAAATATCCTTCGGAAAAACGAGTACAGACAGACCCCATTCATAACCGCCTTCTTTCCCCCAATTGCCCGCTACGCTCAAGCCATTTGGATCGTGTCTTAAACGATTGGTACTAATAGCATATCCGCCCTGTGCGCTAAGCATCACATCTCCGGCCGCAATCCCATACGGGTTTGTGCCGTTTTGCGCCATCGCCACCGTTCCTATAAACAGGGCAAACAGCGTTCCTATCCATTTTTTTGTCATTGGTTCTTTTCTCCTTGCCTGCTACGCTCCCGACAAACCGGAAGCCCTACAGGCCTGTTAATATGTGAGGGAGAGTCTAACTCTCTGCCTCTTTTTTGATGATAGCAAAAAAAAAAAAATAACACAACTTTTTACAGCATAGGCAACAACAAAGCACTTGACATTACTTACATTATTTACTAACATTATAGTACCCCCGCACCCGGGGAATACGAAATATCCCACTTATTTTAGGAGTTTACATGAAAATACCGTATATCAAAATACCCATTACAGATATGTATGCTTACTTGGCCCCGTGTCCGGCTGAAATTAAAGGGAAAATTCTGGAAGCCATACTCAGTTACGGAATGTACCAAACCTGGCCTACTTTAGTATTAGACCCCGCACAGGAACAGGCCTACAGCATAGTTAAGCAGCTGATTGAGCGGGAAATAAAATCGTATCAAAAGTTTTGCAAAGAACAAAAAGAAAAGATAAAAAAATATTGGAATAAAACTAAAAATACCGACGATACTACTGTATTACCGCCCCGGAATAACCAAACAAAACAAGAATTAAAACAAGAACAAGAAGCAAAACAAAAACTAAAACAAAAACCAGAAAATATAAATATATCTACTGTGCCACCTGCGCTGGCACAGGATAGACACGTTTTGTCTGAAGTAGAAAAAAATCCTACCAAACCCCGGGTTAAAACCAAACTGCAGGAGTTTTCCAACGAAGTCTTAAAGCGTTTTGAAAGCCACGTACAAACCGATAAGCAAAAGGGCATTTGGTTTAAGCGTAACTGCCGGTGTTTGAAAGATATTTTGGAGTTTTGTAACGAAGATATACCGCTAGCATTACAAACAATATCTACATGTGCACAAGGGCTTGCCAAAGCGGGGTTATGGGGCGGGTACGAAGCCGTCTGCCGCAACCTGCCGGAGTATTACGACCGGGCCCAACAAGAACTGGAAAGACAAACGTATGAAAGAAGTGAACGCTAAACCAATCGTCAGCCCCGCCGGCTGACGAATATGATATAATATACCTATTATGAAATACGGAATGAATTTTCAAGATATCATCGCCGCGCTGAATAATTACTGGACGAAACAAGGCTGCGTCCTCGTGCAGCCCTACGACTTGGAAAAAGGCGCCGGCACCTATAATCCCGAAACTTTTTTCGGCTCTCTTACCCAAAAACCCGTACGCCGCGCGTATGTGGAACCCTGCCGCCGTCCCGCCGACGGCCGGTATGGCGAAAACCCCAACCGCTTGGGCAAGTATTACCAGTATCAGGTCATTTTAAAACCGGCCCCCGAAAATGTACAGCAGGTATATTTAAACTCCCTCAAAGCCATCGGCTTAGACCCCAAAGAACACGACGTACGCTGGATTGAGGACGATTGGCAATCCCCCACGCTGGGCGCGTCCGGCGTCGGCTGGGAGATTTGGCTGGACGGTATGGAAATTACGCAATTTACGTATTTCCAAAATATGGCCGGCTATAGTCTGCACCCGATTACGGCCGAAATTACCTACGGCCTGGAGCGGATTGCGATGTACTGCCAAAAGGTGGACAACGTCTTTGATTTGCGCTGGAACGACAGCGTGACCTACCGCGACGTACACCACGAGCAGGAAAAACAATTCTCACACTATTATTTTGAAGAAACCAATGTCGCGCACCTGCGCCGCTACATTGAGGAATGTGAAGCCGAATGTTACGCCCTGTGCAAAAAAGGGCTGTATCTGCCGGCGTATGATAACACGATGAAACTATCGCAGTATTTTAATATGTTGGAAGCGCGCGGGGCGATTAGCGTGTCGGACCGGACGAATAACATTACCAAAATTCGCAATTTAGCCAAAGCGTGCGCCAAAGCGTACGTGGATAGCGTCGCAGCGAAAGAGGAAACCAAATGACTACTAAAAATGCACTCTTAGAAATTGGAACGGAACACCTGCCGGCACGGTTTGTAAACCCGGCACTTACGCAACTTAAAACACTTACCGAAACCCTTTTGGCGGAAAAACAACTCGCTTACGAGCAGGTGGAAACCTTTGGCACCTACCGCCGCTTGGTAGTATTTGTGCGCGGCCTGGCCGACAAAGCCGCCGACATCCAAAAAGAAGTCAAAGGTCCGCCCGCCAAACTGTTAAAGGACGCAAACGGCAATTTTACCCCCCAATCCGCCGGGTTTGCCCAGAAAAACGGCTTAAAACCCACCCAGCTGGTCATCCAAGAAACCGACAAAGGGCCGTTTATCTATGCAAACCTCAAAATCAAGGGCGAAAAAACCGCCAAACTCCTGCCGGAAATTTTCACGCGTCTGGTAACCGGGCTGGAATTTGCCAAAAATATGGTGTGGGAAGAAACGGGCCTGCGCTACGGGCGGCCGATACGCTCTTTAATGGGTTTGTACGGCGATAAAGTGATTAAATTCACCGTCGCCGGGGTAACGGCGGGGCGCACCACGCACGGGCTCTTGTCGTACGGCAATAAGCCCCTGAAAGTGGCTACGGCCGATAAAGACGCTTACGTCCAATTACTGAAAAACCAAAACCCCCCCATTTTGGTATTACCGCAAGACCGCCGCGCCGCGCTTATCCAAAGTGTTACGGCTGAAGCCGCGGCCCGCGGCTGCCGGGCGGATTTGGACGAACTTTTAATCCAAGAAACCGTGGCCTTTACCGAGCACCCCGTCGCCGTCTGCGGGGAAATGGATTTAAAAGCGCTCTCGCTGCCGCGGCTTTTAATTACGACGGTGCTCAAAGAGCAGTTAAAAATGTTCCCGGTCGTTAACAAACAAAACGAACTGGAACCGTATTTTATCGCCGTGCGGGACGGTTCTTCGGCGAACCAGACCGAAGTCTGCAGCGGGTTTAAAAAAGTGATGTCGGCCCGGCTTTCCGACGCGGTTTTCTTCTTTGAAAATGATAAAAAAGAAGGATTGGAAACGTTTCACGCCAAACTCAAAAATATTCAATTCTTAGCCGGGGTAGGCACGCTGGCCGACAAAGCCCTGCGCGTTGAAAAACTCGCCCGGCTGATTTGTGAAATGCGGGGCAATACCACCCTTACCCATGCCGTTTCATACGCGGGGCTGCATTGTTATGACGATTTGGCCAGCCACGTGGTGTATGAATTTCCGGAATTGCAAGGGTATATGGGTGGGCAGTACGCGGCTTTAACGGCCCAAACCGGGGACGAAAAAATCGCCGCCAAAGCCATGGAACAATGCTATTGGCCCTTAACTTCTACCTCTGAACTGCCGCAAACCGAGGCGGGCAATATCGTATCCTTGGCGGGTAAATTAGATACGTTAGCCGGGAACTTTTTAATCGGCCAAATCCCCACCGGCAGCGAAGACCCCTTCGCCCTGCGCCGTCAAGCGTTTGCCGTGGTACGCATTTTATTGGAAAACCAGTGGAACCTGTCCGTGCGGGCGTTACTCGCTGCCGTGGCAGACGTATATAACGGACAATTAACGCCTGAAATACAAGCCCAGCTGGCCGATTTCTTGCGCCAGCGCGTCAGCGTAGTTTTGCAAGAACGCGGGCACAACCCGGTGTTGCTGGCGGCTGTCAGCGCGTGGCAGGAACTCCCCCTCACGCAAGTGGAACATTTAATAGGTGCGTTAGAAACGGTGCAGACGTCGCCCGCTTTTGCCGCCGCGGCCGAAAGTGCCAAACGCGTGGGCAATATCCTCAAAAAATCCGCCGCGCTTCCTAGCCGCGTAGACGAAAAATTGCTGGAACTGCCCGCGGAACAAGCCCTTTATCAGGCGGCCCGTGCGCTGCCCGTTTGCCACGCCGCTACCCAAGCACAATACCAGCAAGCCTTTACGCACCTGGAAACACTCAAAGAGCCGCTGGCCCGGTTTTTTACGGACGTAATGGTCAACGTATCGGATGAAAAACTACGCCAAAATCGCTTGGCTCTCTTGGCATTTGTGCAGCAACAGCTCCGGGCCACCGGGGCCGATATTACGGCTTTATAAACGCAAACAAGTCTTTAGACCTATCCCAAAATTAGGTCTAAAGACTCTGTTTTTTATCCCGCAACAAACGCTATACTATACAAGTACCCAAAGGAGAACGTATGAAAAAAATAGTAGTAATGATATGGATGTTAATAAGCGTAGTAATGAGTGCCTGGGCACAAGATTTCCGCACGTGGGATTCTTTTCACGAAGGAAACAAAAACAAGCACAGTCTTATTTCACGTGCCTTAGATAAATTATTCGCCCCGCGCCCGGCTAAACCGGCCTGGGTCCAAGCGATAGAAAAACAAGTACGTAACATTACCCCCAATGGAGGGCTTTTGGTAGGCCCGATTGTGACGGATTATGTACCTTCCCAACCGGAACCCGCGGTAGCAACCCATCAGCAGCAAGCCGTCCATACGGCAAAACAAGCCTGGCAACAAGCTTTATCCAAACACCCGGCACCGGTGTACGGGTTTCAAGTAAAAGTATTGCGCCCGCAAGATGTGGCGGCTTTATCCCCGGCCGAAGTAAAAAACGTAACGGACGTATTAAGCGGCACCGTAGCAGCCCCGGAGATGGAAGTCTACAAACATTATATCGTGCGCGTAACGCTGCCCGGAGAACAACCCATTCATTTGTTATTTAATTGCTATATGAGGGAGTTGTACGTAGTGCGCGGTAACGCTAACTTGCCGCAGGTACGGTTGGAACGGATGCATAAATAACCGCTTTTTACAAAGCCTATCCACGCGGCTAACCAGGCCGCGTTTTTTGTATGCTTAAACTGTTCAAAAAACTATTTTACCGACGATAAAAAATATTTTTAAAATACCCCTTGACAATTTTTTAAAAACCCTTATACTGTGAGTATGGAAGTACGCAGTAGTTTCGCTTAGGGGCTGTTGGAATGGGCGTAAAGCCCGCTGCATCTGTAGCGTTTACCTGTGATGGCGGTGGTTGAGTTACATAACTGCCGCGGTTTATGGGGGCGTGCCGCAAGAGTGTCCGTACGTTTGCGGGGGTGATGTTGAGCCGTGGGGCCCGGTTGGTAAGGGTGGACGGCGTGTGCTGGGGGTTGATGGTTTCGGTTCGGTCTGCGGCACAGGTACAATGGCGTAAGTCCTGGCGTTATTCCAAGCGGACAGAGGAGTGACAATGAGTAGTTGTTGCAGTTGTTCGTAGGGTCCCTTTGGTTTGAGTTAACCGAAGGGGCTCTTTTTTCTGCCTAATTTTGTGCTATACTTTGTCGTTCGGATAGTCGGATACCTCCGCCTCCGGCGCGTTCCGCCAGTATTCCTCCTATCCTCACTTCGCGTCTAGCACAAAATTCGTTTGAAAAACTGTGTTATCTCAACGTAACCCTTACAGATAATTATTATTCCAACACGCTGGGTGCGGGCAAATTATCTTCAGCCGGTTGGGCAGCTATTTCTTCTTCCTCCGGCAGCGGAGCAATGGTTTCTTCTTCGTAGGAAGTATCGTCCACTTCAAAGGTTTCTTCGCGCATAGTTGCCGGTTGGGCAGCACGCCCAGTAGACGAATGAGCCGCCTGTTCTTGGGTACCGTAACGGTTGTTCGGATTCCACCACGCGGGCGGATTGCCGGCGCAGGCCGCTAAAAAACAAAGCGAAAATAATAAATATATCACGCGTTTCATAATTATATTATATGATTTTACGATACAGGAAACAATGTGTTTGTGTTTTTCCCCCCCCAACCAAGCCCTTCGGCAATAACGAATTATCATAACGGGTCATCCCCGAGGGCCAAAATAAAAAGTCATCCCCGAGGGCACTCAAAAAAAGGGTCATCCCCGTGGGTTGTAGCCGGGGATCCACACCTTTTAAAAGACATAAGGCGGAGATTCCCGAACCCTGCGGGCCGCCAACATTCGGGAATGACGGAAGTGTTAGGCGGAGATTCCCGAACCCTGCGGGCCGCCAACATTCGGGAATGACGAATAATAAAAGAGTCATCCCCGTGGGTTGTAGCCGGGGATCCACACCGCTTAAAAGATACAAGGAGGAGATTCCCGACAAAAACATTCGGGAATGACGGAAGTGTTAGGAGGAGATTCCCGAACCCTGCGGGCCGCCAACACTCGGGAATGACGGATCCTGTAACGCACGTACGCGCCTGTTGTTATTGAATGGCTTGGCGATAAAGTGCCCCCGCCCGGTAACTGCTGCGCACCAACGGCCCGCTGGCTACGCCCTTAAACCCGAGCGACAACGCTTCCCGTTCCCACGCCTGATATTCTTCCGGCTGCGGATAGCGCACGACGGGGTAATGATTTTTAGACGGGGCCAAATATTGCCCAATCGTCAGCAAATCTACACCGGCAGCACGAAGGTCTTTGAATAACTGCGTAATTTGCGCGGGTGTTTCGCCCAGACCAACCATAAAACCGGATTTTGTCAAAATATCCGGCGCATATTTTTTGGAATTTTCTAATAACGTCAGCGTGCGCGTATAATCCGCGCCGATACGTACCCGGTCATATAACGCACAAACCGTTTCTACGTTGTGGGCCAGTACGTCCGGCCGGGCGTCTAACACAGTATGCAGGGCCGTTTCGTTGCCGCCTAAATCCGAAATTAAAGGTTCTAGTTTAACGTCCGGGGTGGTGGTATGAATCCGTTGCAGTACCCGCGCAAAATGAGTCGCACCGCCGTCCGGCAAATCATCCCGCGTGGGCATGGTGAGCACGGCATAACGGATGCCCCATTCTTTAACCGCGTCCGCCACGCGTTGCGGTTCGTCCGGGTCCGGCGGGAGGGGCGGCAACCGGTCCACCGCACAAAAGCGGCAGCCGCGTGTACAACGCTCGCCCAGTATCATAAAAGTAGCATCCCCGCAATTAAAACATTCCCCGCGGTTGGGGCACTTGGCCGCGTGGCAAACCGTGTGCAAGGCATGCCCGCGGATAGAAGTTTCAGCCCGCAACGCCACCGCACTACGCAAGGCGGCTTTGTTTTGGCCGACGAGTTTTTTGAGCCAATCCGGCACCGGTAAAGAGTTCATACGTATATTTTACCAAAAAAGTATAATATAACTAAGGGTTATGAAACGAATACTTCTTTTAGGGTTATTAGTATGTATGGCTACGGCGGCTTTCCCCGCCGCGTATACGCTGCCGGAACGTATGCAGGAAGCGTCGGACTTATACTTTTCATATCATCCGCTGGCAGCCCTGGAAAAATATATTGCCATTACCAAAGAAAACGGCAACCGCACGGCCTTTTTAAATGCGATTTTCATCGCCATGGAGCAAAACAAACCCAAAGAAGCCGTGGATATTGCCCTGGAAGCCCACCGCCTCTATCCGCATGATAACGAAGTGGTAGAAATGACCGCAGAAGCCTTACTGGCCGACGGACAATATGCGGCGGCCGAGCGGATGCTTTCTTTCTTGCCTGAAAATAACCAAACAGCCGGGTTTTTTTACATCAACCTGGCCCGCGCGCAACTGGGGCTTAATGAGCCGGATTTAGCCGCTTACAATTTACAGCAAGCCGTCAAGGCAGGCTCCCACCTGGGGTTGGCTAATTTTTTACTGGGGCAAGTGTATGAAGAACAACAACAATTTAAAGAGGCCGCGGCTGCTTATAAAAAAGCGTTGGATTATGACCACCAGTTTATTGAAGCGCGTATCCACTATGCCCGGATGTTGGAAAAATCCAACGATTATAACGAAGCCTACCGCCAGTATAAGATGATTTTAGCGGCCGACAAAAAAAATACCCACGTGGAACAAGCCCTATCCCGCGTAAAACCGCATCTTACCAAGCCCGAAAAAGAACTGGTTCCCGCTGCGGCCTTAACCGAACATACCGACGTGCAAGCCCTGCTCCTTCCGCCCGGGATGGACGCCCCGCAGGAAATTAAAATCGGTCTGGGCACTTCCTCTAACGGCAAACCTTCCCCCCGCAAAGAAGTAACCTTTAGCCCGTCCCATACGTTTACTGTGCAAAATGCCCAAGGCAAACAAATTGCCGCCGGGCAGGCAGGAGAAACCTGGCAAGCCGTATTGGAAAATAAACAACCCTATCTGATTTCCCCCGCCGGTAAAAAAATCCCGTTCCAAAAATCCATTACTCTGGTGCCGGCCGTGTCGGAAAACCCCACCCAAGCCCCCACCTTCATTTTAAAACACGTATTAAGCGGCCCCGGTATGACGTGGGCCAGCTTTGGCGATAAAGAATACCGCGGCAAATTGCAAATTCTGCATGCGTCCGGCAGTAATATGTTAATTCCCATTAACGTCGTTACGTTAGATGAATATGTGCAGGGGATTATTGCTTCTGAAATGCCGTCCGGGTTTCCGCAGCAGGCCTTGCGCGCCCAGGCCGTATTGGCGCGAACGTATGCCTTAAAACATTTAGGCAAACATAAAGCCTACGGCTATGATTTGTGCGACGTGCAAAACTGCCAGGTATACGGGGGTGTAACGGCTGAAACCGAAGCCGGCAACACCGCTGTGGAAAATACATTGGGCGAAGTGCTGGAGTACAAAAATAAACCCATTGAGAGCGTATTTTCGGCCAACTGCGGCGGAGCCACGCAAAGTGCCAAAGATGCCGGCTGGTACGAAACGCCGTACCTGCAAACCGTGTCCGATTATAAAGAATTTGATTTTAGTACATTAGAACCGTATCATTTTCAGGCGTTGCTGCAATATCCGTCGGCTGCGTACAGTAATTACAATAAGCACGTTAGTTTGGCGGCGTTCCGCTGGGCACGGGTCGTGAGCGAAAAAGAACTGCGCGAAGTGATTAAAAACCAAAAGAAAGATATCGGCCCCATTACGGCGTTAATCCCGCAAGAGCGTTCGCGCGCGGGGTATGTAACTAAACTCTTGGTTAAAGGCACCAAAGGCAGCGTAACGCTGAATAAAGAAAATGTCATCCGCAATAATCTTAGTTTAGGGATGCTGAGAAGCAGTTATTTTATTGTGCAGCCAAATTACCAAAACCGGCAATTAAAATACTTTGTGTTTTACGGCGGCGGTTGGGGGCACGGTGTGGGCTTCTGCCAAACCGGAGCCGCCGGGCGCGCTGATGCCGGGCAAGATTATAAAACGATTTTGCACCATTATTTCCCGTTAGCAGAACTCAAAACCGTGGAATGATGGCGTACACTTCCGCGTAAAAAATCATCCTCAAGCGGCAGCTAAAATAACGGGTCATCCCCGTGGCCCCCTCAAAAAAAGGTCATCCCCGTGGCCTCTCAAAAAAGGGTCATCCCCGTGGCCCCCCAAAAAAGGGTCATCCCCGTGGGTTGTAGCCGGGGATCCACACCGCTTAAAAGTTTATAGGTCAGGGCTTGCCCTGACAATTTTAATTCACACCGTTGTTAAAAAAATTGTACTATTACACTAAATTTTGTATAATATGTCAAGAGATTTTTATGCTCCGGGAACAAATTTTATTTGAAAATTTTTACCAGGCTGTGCGTTCCTTGGAAAGTGCTTGTAAACGTGTCGGGCGCAACCCGCAAGAAATAACGCTGCTTGCTGTAACCAAATACGCGTTGGACAAAGACGTACTGACGTTATTGCAAAAAGGGGTACTGACAGATATTGGGGAATCGCGCGTGCAGCAAGCGTGGGCCCGGTGGAAAGAAAATGCGGATTTTGCAAAATTTACCCAGGTAAAGAAACATTTTATCGGGCATTTGCAAAAAAATAAAATAGCGAAAGCCGCGCAATTGTTTGATGCCGTAGATTCATTAGACGATTTTGAAACGGCCCGGTTGTTAAGTAAATACCTGCCTGCCGGAAAAATACTAACGGTACTGGTGCAAGTAAAACTGACAGAGCGGGAAACCCAATCCGGCTTGCCGCTGACGCAAGCACGGGCCTTGGTAAAACAATTACAAGGCACTTTTGAAAATATCCGCGTGCAGGGGTATATGGCCGTGGCTCCGCAAGGGGCTGATGAAAAAACATTACGCGGATTATTTAAAACGCTGAAACAAGCGTTTGACGAGGATTTTAAACAAGTTCCGAAGGCACAGTTGTCTTTGGGAATGAGTGAAGATTTTAGTGTGGCCGTGGAAGAGGGTTCCACGTTGCCCCGGCTGGGCAGCCTGCTTTTTAGCCGAAATTTGGAGGAAGTATGATTATTAAAGTACGTTTAATCCCGGGCTCGGACCGTAACGAAGTAATTAGCCGCATCGGTAGCGTGTTGCGCGTAAAAATTCAAACCAAAAAAGTAGATGATGACCCGGCCAATACCATGATGAAAACTTTCCTGGCTGATTTTTTTGCGGTAAATGAAAGTGGCATTGTGTTAGTGAAAGGTGCCAAAGGAAAAGAAAAAACCGTAGAAGTGCGCGAAAAAAGCGAAGAAGAACTGCGCCAAATTATGGATTCTATCCCGTAGGGCGGGTTTCTACATTTTCTTACTTAAAGACGGCCCCCAAAACGGGGCTGTTTTTGCTATACTGCCGGTAAAAGGGTTTTAAGGGGCTTTGTCGGCAGGTTTTATCTAACGTAAAAACAAGGGCTCTCTTATTTATTGTCAGGTTTACACCGGACCTACTTAAAAGACTCAAGGAGGAGATTGCCGACAAAGACCTTCGGGAATGACATTAGAGGAGATTGCCGACAAAAGCACTCGGCAATGACGAATAATAAAAGAGTCATCCCCGCGGGTTGTAGCCGGGGATCTACACCGCTTGAGGAATTGTCAGGTTCTCTACATTCGCGTGACCGGGTGGGTTCCCACACCGTTTGGAAATTGGTTTTTTATATACGGGCCGGCTATTTATTTCACTTTTTTATAAATTCTTTGTATAATGTTTCTTGTATTTACTCATTTATACTAGGGAGGATTCATGAAAAAATTTACGCTAACCGTGTTAGCTTGTTTATTAGCGGTCCCCACATTTGCAGGCACGCATAATAAACGACATTCATTGGAAATTGCCTACGAGCATTCCAGTTACAAATACACAGAACCGGGCCTGATGAAACTGTCCGGCCACAAAAACGGGGTAAGTGCTTCGTATATGATGCGTAGTATATTGTCTACGGATTTTAATGATGATGACCGGTCTTTTGCCATGCTCAATTTCCGCTATATGACTGGCGATACCGACTATGATGGCGGCATACAGTATTGGGACGGTTCTTCCTGGCAGGTTACCCCCTACTCCGTCGACGGTTTAGATGATTATTATTTTGAAGCGGATATGAAATTAGGCCAAACGTATCAATTAGGTTCTCCGCTTACTTTATATCCGTATTTTGGGGTAGGTTGGCGGCAACTGCGTAATCACTTAGATCAAGCCGGTCCCGGGGGTTACCAACGTACGCAAACCTATGTGTATATCCCGTTGGGGGCCCACCTGGAATGGGATATGACCCAGCAGTTTACGCTGACCTTTAAAGGCGAATTTGACTGGATGGTTTACGGAAACAATAACAGCGGGGACGATTTATCCTTCAAGCAAAGCCAAGGATACGGCTTACGCGTGAGTGCCAAAGGCCAAATAAATTTGGATAAAATTGGCGTGTTTATGGAGCCCTTCTACCGGTATTGGCACATTCAAAATTCCACCGTAGAATATGGGTATGTGGAACCGAAAAATAACACCAAAGAATATGGGCTTCGCTTAGGTATTGCGTTTTAAAAACAACGCTTGCATTTACGTGGTACACCCCGGGAAATTTTTCCCGGGGTTTTTTTTAAGAAAGTTGTTTTACGTTAGCACTTGGCAATGACGAATTATCATAACGGGACATCCCCGTGCCCCCTCAAAAAAGAGTCATCCCCGTGGGTTGTAGCCGGGGATCCACACCGCTTAAAAGACTCAAGGAGGAGATTGCCGAACCCTGCTTGAAAATATTACGGGGTAACCCATGTACCGGCCCCGGATTGCCGGGAGGAAGTACCTTCTTGCCAGGGGAGTACAACCCCCGTGCGTGCTTGCCCCGGCCGGAAAGGGGCATTGGCAGCCGCTTGGGCCTGTTTTTCAGCTTCTACGACCGAGAGCGTACGGTTGAAGAAAGATTCATAAAACGGATTTTGGCCCACCCAATACTGTTTAAACGTATCAAATTCCTGCTCGCGTTTGGTTTTTAATTGCCGGTACGTTTCCGCCAGCGTGCGCGCATCTTTCACGTGTTCAAGGGCGGCGTTTATATTGGTTTCAAAGCTTCCGGTAATACTAGCAAATTCGTCTTGTACTTCTTGGCGCAAGGCGAGTAATCGGGACGGGCAGATGTCTTTAAAATCCTGTTCCCACTCCTCTTTAATTTGGTTAGCCAGATTGACGCGCTCGTTTAATTCATTTTCTATCGCAGTCCGGCGGGTTAAGAAATCCTGGATATGTCTATCCGACTTCTGCAACGCAGCTACCTGTAAAGCCTGGACATCTTGCTTAGTTTCTAAGGCCCGTTTTTGAGCCGTAAATAACTCTATTAAATCTTGCTTGTAATGAACGCAGTAAGCCGTATAATTATTTCTTACTTGTTCTTCATCGGCTGCCGTAAATAAGGACAGGTAATTTTCTTTATAGAAGTTAATTTCGTTAGGCAGATTGGCAAGCAGTTTGTCTACGTATGCTACTGACGCACGGGTCATAATATCCGCGTGCGTATTCACAAATTTTTGACGGGCTTCATTTAACGCGCCCTGGGCTTGTTGGGGGTCTTTTTCCACGGTCCGTTTGATTTTTTTAAGATCCTGTTCAAATACTTTATAGACCCGTTTGAGTTCTTTTTGGGAACCCGGCAAGGCAGCCAAAATCTCCCGGTTTTCTTGCATAAACCGGTCCGATTCGTTAAGTAAGTTCAGTTCTTCATCCAGGGTATCCTGCATAAAATGTTCTTTCATCCCTTGTTTAAATTGCTGGTCCTGGGTAGCCAGTTTGTAGTTGGTACGGGTCGCCTCGTTATAGACGGGGGACGGGTCGCTGGCCATGATCAGCGGGAACGAGAGCACCTGACCCGGCAACGGCACCATTTCATTTACCCGGGTATTGGGGATTTGCAAATGCGCCCGAATCGGGTCATCCACCGCGGCAACCGCTTCGGTCGTTTTCTTAAACATCCATTGGCGGGCCGTTTGAATGGGACTGGGCAAGACGTAGTTTAACAACTGGTTCACCCCTAAAAAGACCCCCTGCAAGGTAGCCCCCAGCGGATTATCGGCCGTAGGCATTAATTTTTGCAGCCCATTTAATACCGTCGTGGAAGAAGCATTATTGGTCTCCTTCTTACTCGTACTTGTAAAACCGGTGGTACGGGCAAACTCCTTATCTTGCCGTTCGGCAAAATCGGTCATATACGGTTTTACATACCAGTAATAAAACGGTTGGTCCAGGACCGTCATGGTAAGCACAAATTTCGTAAGTCCGTCCATTTGCCCAATAATGGGGAAATGGTTGGCAATCAACCGGCCCGTAAAGGCAGCAGACGGCGATTGGGTAATCCCGGCGGCCATATTATAGGCCAAGGGATTGGGGTTCGTATAAGAAGCAATCGTCCCCAAATACTGCCCGGAAAGCCTACTAATCACGTTGCCGGTGCGCGGGTCCAACATGAGGCCTTCCGGCAAACGGGTACTCAAATCAACAACTGGCTGCGGAAATTTAATCGGATGATATAAAGTGTACGGAGTTCCGGGTGCGGTTACCGCATCAAATGTACGCCCTTCGTTTAATTCCTGCGTAACCGCACGAACGAGCGGTTGCTCTTGTTGAACGGCAGTCTGTTCGGCCTTCGTAAGCGGGTGGGTAAATGCTTGCGCACGGCTAGCCCCTATTAAGCGGGTAGAAGGCCCGGCGGTCAGGTCTTGCGGTATCCGGCCGAGGTTAGCATAAATATCGCGTTGAATGGCGCGGCGCAGCAAGATACGTCCTTTTAAGGATTTCAGCGAATGACCTTGCAAGACGGATTTATCCAACAGCGTGATATAGCCCTGGTAACCGGGGCGGGCCATTTCCACATAGATTTTTTCGCCCTGTTGTTGCAACGCAACAACCCCCATTTCGGTTTGCCAACCGTTGGTGCTTAACTTCCAAACTTGGGTAAATTTACTGTTAAAGCGCATCAGGCGCATACCGTCCGAAGCCTTGGCGGCCGCTTCGCTGGCTGCCGTTAAAGCCCGGGCCCCTTTCCATAAATAGCCCATTCCTTTAAAAGCGGCCCCCCACAAATACCAGGTGGCTACTTCCAGCATGAGTCTTCCCGCCAGGTCATTCATAGCCTGTTCCCGGTTATACGGGTTGAAATAGAGCATACCCCGGATATAACCTCGGCTGTCATGCACAATGGCGGTGTCAAAGCCCCCGTAGCGGTTTTTGTTGTATTGGGTGGTCAGTTCTTTGCAGCTGTATCCGCTTTCACTTGTAGCCGGAATGACCGAGCCCGTTTTATTAAGACTGGTTAACTGGACTAAATGCTTGGCATCTATTTCACGTACCCAACAATTTTTATAAATGCCTTCTTTGAGGGTTGTAATGGTTACTTTGGGTTCCGGCACGGGTAAAAAGGATTCATAAATACGCGCTAAATAATTACTGTATTTTTGCAATTCTTCCAGGGTTAACCCGTAGCGGGTAATTTCAGTTACGTTCCAAGACTGGATAGGCCCGTACAAATCTACGGTAAAAGCGGCCATGGTAGCGCGGAATTGGGCATCCTCAAACAGTTCTTCATTTAAATGGGTAATTTCTGTTTCATCCGGTTGGATACCCACCCCTTCGGTAGGGATGTGGTGCGTTTTAGCCACTTGGCGCAGCATACTGGCTACTGCTAAGGCCTGTGTGCGTACATTGACCGCATTGGTAAGGCGGGTTTCGTGATAATGGCAAACCGGGGCCGCCGCACATTCCAACAACTGGCGCAAGTTGCGTTGGGTTTTGTTAGAAATGGGGTACGCCATGAGCGCATTAAAGATACTGCCGAAAACGGCACTCACGTAAATTTCATTCTTCCCGTGGAAGGTAGATTTGTCGTGATTTACGAGGGCGACCAATTCACTCAGGCGGTTGGTATTGCCTGTTTGAATCAAATAATCGGTTACGTAGGCAAACTCCCGCGTGAGTAATACCGATTCCCGGCTGTCTTGGGCGGGGTGGGCCTGGTAGTTCTGTTGGACGGCTTCGGCCAGCGCGTTCCCCACCGGGGAAACCGGCCATACGTTCCCGCGCAAAGCGGCTAACTCCCGCTGGACGGGGGCAAATTCCGATAATTGCCGGTCATAGGTAACAAGGGCCGATTCCTCTTGGTTGGACGGGTGGAGTTTTAAAAATTTATCTACTTGTATAGCCAGGCGCATCAGGTTCCCGCGTGCTTGTATCATGTAAAAAGAACCGGCCTCCCCCGCTCGGGCTTGCTGTTCCAATACGTACATTTGGTGCTGGGCGCGGAATTTTAACCGCTTGGCTAACCAGGTAGCATTTTGAATGGTTGACTCGGCTAGCTGGCTGGCCTGGGCATTGTAGTTATAAAAGATATTAAATAACAACTCGGCCGCCATACTGATGTTTTCTACAGAAACAGTTTCCTCCACCGGGTCCATATATTCTACGATTTCTTCCAGCGTAATGGTATTATGGGCCCAGGCCTCTAACAGGCGGGAACGGGCAGCCGGTGCAGAAACTTGCGCGTCTAAGGCTGCCGGCGGCGTATTTACCCGGACGGAAACCGGCTGATGAACAAGCGGCTGTGATAACGAAGCCGGGTCCGGCTGTTGGGTTTTACCTAATGATACCTCTGCATATTGGCGGTTGGCTTGGTTACGGGCGGCTTGCGCTTGGGCGATACGGGTTTTACTTTCTTGGGCCAGTTTATGCAAGGCATAAATGCTGGCCTGAATCATAGCCAACGATTGGGCTTTTTGGTAAAAGCTGCGTAATTGGGCTTTTTTCTCTAAGGCGGTTTCTTCCACACGCAGGGCCTCTAACCGGGCCGCATACAGGGCATTTATCTGGGTAAACCGGGAAGAATCCGCCTCGTTTAGTTTATCAATCTGTTCTACTTGCGTTTGGGCAATTTGCAATTCCAATTGGGCAAATTGGCGTTCATCAGCGGTTAAATCTTTCTCTTGAAGGAGTTTTTCCAGTTCGGCTGCTTCTTGTTTCCAGGCGTCATACGGGTATTGCTGCTGTACGGCTGCCGCGACCTGACGGTCCAGCTGGCGGTCCCGCCGGGACGCACGCGAACGGCCCGCCCAAGCAGCCGGGGGCATAGATTGTACCAAAAACACAACAGCCAATATACGACAGAGCCAGGTACGCATAAGATGTTCTCCTTATGTTAATAGTATAAAGGATTTAGCCAAAACATCAAGTGCCAAAAGGCCCTACCTTCCGAGGGACCAAAGGGCCTATATCAGCAAAACCCCCGGGTATGTTTAAACCGGGGGTATTTCGGGAAAAAACAGGAAGTTTTAATGACGTAATTTCGTCATTGCCCATTTACGGATATTCGTTTTGGAAAACCGTTCCATACGTTCCCGCATTTGCATAATTTCTTCCTGGGAAAGTTCCGGGAAGTCTGCATCTACCACAAACGAATCCGGCAAGAGTTCCCAAAACCCGGGCGCACGCAATAGCGCATCATGCAATAGTTGTAAATGGGCCAAGTTTTCCGGCGTGGCAGGTACTTCACGGCATAACTTTTCAAACGAATCTAATACACGGTAAAATTCGTAGGGGCTTTGAAATTCAATTCCGCCCATAATGGCATCTAACACGATTAAATGCGTAACATCCGTACTTTCCCGCAACAGCGGGTCTGCCTGTGCAAGTACCTTTTGAATGTGGCTGTAAAGGGCCGTATGTACATAATCCGGATAGGCAAAATGGGCCCACGCATCCGCAATTTGCGGGCTGTTGTAAGGAACATTGTGGGAGGCCAAATCATTATAGGCAATCGCTAAAAGTTGGCGCGGCGTGGCATTCGCCGGGATTTTCGTAACAGCGTGGCGTTTGGCTAAGAGTTCTTCGGCCGCGGCACGTTCTTCGTGCGTGAGTACAAAAGGCGTATAGTCAAGCGGCCGGAAATAATTACCGCTGCGGGACTGGTAATGCGTACCCGGTGAATTCCAAGCAGCGGAATTAAACCGTCCCATGACTTGGGGATGTGAAAGCATTAAATAATTATCCAAAATCCGGGCTTGTTCCGCTTCGGCCGTAGGCACCGGGAAACCGTTCCCATTTAACGTAATATGTTTCGGATAAATGGTAGTTTCTTCGGCTAATTGGCCGTAAGTTTTAGGGGTAAATTGCGGGTCCAGCAAGCGTTTTAAGAATGTAATATTGGGTAATTCAAATACCTGGTCGGGCGGCAACCGGTTTGCAAACACCATTTCTTCTTGTGCTATCAGTTCCTGGGCACGTTGAATGAGTAACGTGCGTTCCCCTTGTAAGACCACTTGGGGATTCACAAGCCGCCATAAATAAATAGCTTCCGTTAACTGCGGTAAGGTGGTTTGTTCCACAGGAACCAACACCTGGGAAACTCCCCCCCCGCACGTTGCACATACGGAGCGACTTGTACCACTTCTCCCTCCTCCAACGCAAAGGTTCCTTTATAGGGGTGGAACATTTCATAAGGTTGATGACGCTGGATATTGTCGGATAGTGTTTTGATTCTAAAACCAAGGACCGGGTTGTAATTGCCGTAACCAAATAAACGGCTATATCCCGCTACGGGGCGCGTAGCATCTAATTTAAAACCTTCCACGCCGGCTGCACGGTTAAACGGAACCCGGGTAGCCGTGGCTACTTGACGCGTAACAGCAGCTGTGGGAACGCGCGGAGTTACAGCACGGAATTTTTGTGCCGCAACCGGAAACGAAAAAGACATCATCAAAAGTAATATAGCAGTTTGTTTATAAGACAGATTTTGCATCACGGTTTATTTCTCCTTATCGTAGTAACTATATATATTGTATGGAATTTAAACTAGGAATGCGAGGGCCTAATATCCTACTTGGAACTAGGTCCAAAGACCTAGTTTCCCCCAAAAGATAAAGCCCCCCTCTTAAAAGACATAAGGCGGAGATTGCCGAACCCTGCGGGCCGCCAACCCTCGGGAATGACGGTTGATTTGAAGGCGGAGATTGCCGCGTCAGGGTAAACCCGGACCTATATCGGCACCATAAAAAATCCCGGTCTAAAAACCGGGATCTTCGTACATGTTAAACAATCTTTTATTTATAGCTGGCTTCTTTTTTGAGGTAATCAAATACTTTGCGTTCCGTCAGCGTAGCCAAAATTTGGTCCTTGCGTTCGGTAAAGAAAGTTTTGATTTTTTTCTCATCCGTAGCCTGTTTATTTTCGGCTAAGGCTTTTTCCAGTTCGGCTTGCCAATCGGCTTCCGTGGCTTGGAGATTTTCTTTCTTGGCAATCGCATGCACAATATAGCCGATTTTAAGGTCTTTTTCTACGCTGGGACGGATACGTTCTTCAAACATTTTGTGCTGTTCGGCCGTGAGTTTATGCGGATCTAACTGTGTCATATTGTGCACAAAGTTATGTAAAGAAGATTCCGTATATTCTTCCACCAAACTTTGCGGCAGTTCAAATGTGTTGGCCGCGATAAGTGCGTTTTCTAACTGGGTAACTACGTCGCGTTCGGCGGTACGTTTGGCTTCTCCGTCTAAATTTTCTTTGACTTTCGTTTTTAATTGGTCTAACGTTTCAAAGCCCATATCTTTGGCAAAGCTGTCATCCAAAGCCGGTACTTTTTTGTATTTAATGTCGTCTACCGTCACGTGAAAAGATAACGTATCGTTGCCTTCTTTGGTTTCGTAATCTTTTACGTCGCCTTTTTTAAGCCCTTTGATGGCGTCGGCCAACCCGGTCATAGTTTGCGGGGCAGACATATCAATGAGTTCACTATCTGCCGACAATTTATAATCATCCGTTCCGTTGCGTTTGCCCGTGTAGTGAACTACTGCATAGCATTTATCATCAATGGTGGCGTTATCCGCGGCACTTTCCAAGCGGGCATTGGCATCCAACACACGGTCCAGATTTTCTTGTATGTCTTTATCCGTAGCGGTGTCGGCCTTTTTCGTTACTTCAATGCCTTTGTAGCCGGTAACTTCAAACTCCGGGGCTACATCTACGGCTAATTCAAATGTAAAGGATTGACCGTCGTTAAACGTATTAAAATCGGCCTTGGTTAAAGTGGGGACGGCCACCGCATCTAATTTCGTATCTTCCAGCGCAGCAGTAATGGCAGATTTGACGGCTAAATCCAACGCGCGCTCTTTAATATGGGCTGCAAAATTTTGTTTGACTAAATCCAGCGGTACTTTGCCGGCGCGGAAACCTTGCATTTGTGCGCGGGATTGCACTTGCACGGCGGCATTTTGGAAGGATTTTGTAATGAGGGTGGGCGCGGCTTCTACCGATAAGGTAACCCGGCATCCTTCTTTGGCTAATTGTTTGGTGTTCACTTCGCCGCTTTGTGCGGTTTTGAAAATAGACATACGACTCTCCTTAATACTTCGGACGGACCGAAAAATATGGACGGAGAGGGACTTGAACCCTCACGGATTGCTCCATACGCTCCTAAGGCGTACGCGTCTACCAGTTCCGCCATCCGTCCCGGTGTTTTACTTCAGAAAATGTGGGCCATGTGAGGCTCGAACTCACGACCTTACGCTTAAGAGGCGTCTGCTCTACCAACTGAGCTAATGGCCCGGTGCGATTTTATTATAGCATATTTGTAGATGGAAAAGAAAGATTTACGACGAAAACTACCCCAACTGCTTGTTTACGTTTTATATGCACTTATAAACTGTGCTCTTTTAATGAGTTATAACCGTTTTGAACAGATTTGAGAGGCATTTGGAGCCGTTTTGGAGACCCCCGCCAACATCTGCTAATTTGCAAAAATAAATTAGACTAGGACACACGGAAACAACGTAAGCCAGAGCAATTGGAGTATAGGTGTATCAAAAAACAAGTAGGTAGAGATAATACCCAATCGTTTAAACCCCATAATGTGCTACAATAAGCGTAATTCCATTCCACAAGGAGAAAATATGAAAATTATTGCGCTAAAATATTACGATGGCGGATTTATGACACAGGCCTTTGCCTTCGGCGGTACTCGCCCAAAAGAAGAGTGCGAAACGGTTAAATATCGCTCCAGTTTGCAAAACTTTTTAATTGATGACGGCAAAGACGTCATTTTATCCGATACCGGACTTCCTAACGAAACCGCAGACATTGCTAAAAAAGAAGGTGCCGCTTTGTGGATGGGCGATAAAGTAGCCACGTTCAAAGAGGCACTCGCTAAAGCGGGCTACAAGCCGGAAGATGTTACTAAAATTTTCGTTACGCACAAACATCCGGACCATACGGGCGAACTGCGTATGTTCCCTAATGCCAAAATCTACATCTCTGCCAAAGAAGCCGACGCGATGAAACTAACCGGGGATAACATAGTACGAGTGGAATTTACAGACGGACCTTACAAAAATTTCCCGCACAGCCAGCGCATTACGGACCACTTAGTACTCGTACAAGCCGAAGGGCACACAAAGGGTAATTCTGTGGGCATTTTGGAAGATAACGGCACGTATTATATGTTCCACGGAGACGTAACTTATTGCGATGCGGCCCTACAAGCCAACGCACTCTCTATCATCTTTGAGGATAAAGAAAAAGCACGCGAAACATTAGCCCGCGTGCGTGAGTTTATCCAACATAACCCGACGGTCTATTGTTCTACGCATTGCCCCGAAGGATATGAGAACTTGGAACAAAAGAAGATCATGAAATTATGAGCACGCAAGAACTGGAACTTAGCCGCGAGAAAGTTATTGTAAAGACCAGTATTATCGGTATTATTACCAATGTACTGCTAGCCGCTTTTAAAGCAGGAGTGGGGCTGCTTTCCAATTCCATTGCTGTTATATTAGATGCTGTTAATAACTTGTCCGATGCTTTGTCCTCGGTTATTACGATTATCGGGGCCAAACTGGCTAACCGCGCTCCCGATAAAAAACATCCGCTGGGGCATGGGCGGCTTGAGTATATTAGTTCTATGTTGGTGGCCGCCATTGTGCTCTATGCCGGTGTGACGGCCCTCGTGGAATCTGTCAAAAAAATATTTCATCCCCAAGCGTCTGAATATACCCTCACTTCGCTTATCATTATTGCGGTGGCGGTGGTCGTAAAATTAGTATTGGGCCGCTACGTGAAAGGGCAGGGAGAAAAGGTCAACTCCGGGGCTTTAGTGGCCTCGGGTTCGGATGCCTCTTTTGATGCTATCTTATCAGCCTCGGTGCTGGCTTGTGCGATTATCCATAGGATCTTTCATATCTCTTTGGAAGCGTATATGGGTGTAATTATTTCTATCGTTATTATCAAAGCGGGCGTGGGGATGATACAAGATACGGTAAACGATATATTAGGCAAACGCGCCGACGTACAACTTACCAAAGACATCAAACAAATTATTAGTCAGCAATCGCAAGTCCGTGGGGTGTATGATTTGCTGATTAACGACTACGGCCCAAACAAGCACTACGCTTCCGTGCATATAGAACTACCGGACATCCTAACCGTAGATGAGGTGGACCGTTTAACACGCAAAATAGAAGAAAGCGTATACCATAAAACAGGCGTTATTTTAACGGGCGTAGGGGTGTACTCGTACAACACCAAGGACGAAGAAGCGGCGTTAATACGTAACAACGTGCAAAAAATGGTACTCACGCACGATTGGGCCTTACAACTGCATGGGTTTTATGTGAGTATTGCCGAAAAGAAAATGCGCTTTGATGTGGTGCTTAGTTTTGATATTGCTAGGGGCCAAGCATTAGAAACACTCTTAAAAGAAGTCCAAACAGCCTATCCGAACTATCAAATCCAAATTACACCGGATGTGGACCTGACGGATTAGATTGTAATACTATTCCTTTGCCTGCCAACGCTAAAAGATGCGTGTGAGAGTGGGCCGCAAAATAGCAATACTTAATACAAGTTTACGCATACTTACTTCAGTATAGGAATATACTTTCATTATAAACCATTCGCACGAAAAGATTGTTAAAGTGTCTTATACTTTTCCAAGGCCTTTTGCTGGCGGGCACAGCTAAAATCTAAATTACTGGCCACCGTGTACACCGCATAAAGGGACGGGTCAAACAGTTGCTCCGTGCGGCCCAAGAGATTAGAAAGTGTCGTAGAAATACGCCCCAATAGTTTGCCTACCCAAAACGGAAGCGTAATAGAGCGGAACTTCTTGCCCGGGAAGTGCTCAGCCGCTACTTTGCGGTAAAAAGCATCCAGCGTGGTATGCTCGGGGTCAATAATGTTAATGGCTTGCCCGTCAAAGTCCGTGCAACAGGCCGCCACATACGCCACTTGTGCCACCTTTTCCACCGCTGCAGCCGGCCAACGGTTTTGGCCTTTCCATTTACCAAAATGGATAATTGCCGCAGAAACAGCTAAAAAGGCTACGATACGGTTGGTAATGCTTTGATCCCCCTCCCCATATACGGCACACGGACGCAAAATCACGTATTTATCCGTGGGCAAGTGGGCACGCAGCCACTTCTCGCTTTCTATTTTGTATTTAGGGTACGGGCCTAACGGTTTTGTTTCAAAAGGCAGCGTATCTTCATCCTCTCCGTGAAAATCTTTAATGCCGTACACGTCGGAAGATGAAATATAAACAAGTTTACAGGTGGGTAATGCAGCCAATGTTTTCACGCTTTCAAAGTTAAGGGCTTTGTACAGGCGGTCCGGCCCCACGTCGGCGGCGAGTCCGGCTGCGTGTACGACTACTTCGGGCCGTCCCCCATAGCGGTAGTAATTTGACTCATAATATCCGGGGCCGTCATACTTCCTTGAATAATATGTACGTTGGACAGTTGTTTCAGTTCTTCGGGCAGTTGGCGGTGGATAAGTGCGTACACCGTCCAATTATGTTTGGCAAACTCACGCACGATATGGTGCCCAATAAAGCCGCCCGCGCCGGTAATTAAAACAGTTTTAGATAAAGACATATTTTCTCCTTTTTTAATTATAACAATAATGGAGTTGATTTGATATTTTTTCTACTAAATAAGGCCGTATAACATATAAAAACGTGAACACCCCCCAATTACGGCCCTAATACTGTTTAAAACATGGGATTAACTACGGGCTGAAGCACAAAAAATCCCGTTCTTTTTCTTCGTCCTAAATTTCAGTTGACAAATTCCCCCCGTAAACAATAAAATATATGCGTAGAAGTGTTAGTAAAATTTTATGAAATAACAAGGGATGAAAATTATGGTATCAAAAAAACTGCTTTTAGCAGGCGTTTTATCTTGCGGATTACTGGCCGCTGCCCCTGTGGCGGCTGCCCCTATCACGACCGTTTCCCAAACGGTATATGACCCCGGGGATATTAACTCTATTTTAGAGGATAATTTACTGCGGGATACTGCTACCCGGTATATGGCCGTGTATTCCTTTTTCTTTCCGGAAGAAGCTTCCCGGTTGGGGTTTTCTTCGGTACGTAATACATTAAATGACCGTTCTTTGGAAACAGACGCCCAGGCCCTGCAAGCCTTGGAAGCAATACAAACCTCTTTAAATGAAATTAGTGAGAAACGCTTATCTGATGCTAAAATAGCGGAATATCACTTATTCAAAAATACGGTAGCGAATCAGATTTGGACCTTAGAGCAAAACCGGCTGGCGCGTGATCCGCTGTATTATACCCAGGCCTTAGATGCCCTGTATGACTTACTGTTGTTTACTTCCGGCGACACACGCCAACGCTACCGGGATTTAATGGGCCGGTTAAGTGCCTTGCCCAAAGTAACGGCCCAGGCCAAACAGAATTTGACCGATACCCCCTCCCAACGGGCCCGGCTGGCCATGGAAAAAGCTTATTATGCGTATTTATCGTTTGATGAACTGGATAAAATTATAAGCGACGGAACCGCGCTAACCAACGACCCGCGCGAAGCCCAGCAAGCCAAACAAAAAATGCGCCAAGCCAAAACTGCCATCAAAGAAATGTTTGAGTTATTTAAATCGCTTTCCCAACAAGAAGATTTCTTTCAAGATTTTAGAATGGAACCCGAAGAATATGCACATTATTTAAAAAAACAGTACCAAATCTCCGGTACGCAACACCAATTGGCTAAACAATTGGACCGCCATTTTAAAAACGCCCAAAAAGAATTATGGAAGGCTTTGCAGCCGTTTGAATTATCCGCCGAAACAGAAGAAGTTACCGTGGTGGAAGATTTAAATGAACCGCCCCAAAATGAGGCGTATACAGCCCCGGAAACCAAAAGCAAACCTGTTAAAAAACAAAAACCGGTCTATACGCCACCAACAGCCGGGCAGTTTTATGCGTTAGCTTCGCAGTTGCAGTCTCCTTTTACGGTAGATAATTTGTTGGAAGACGTCAACAAACAGGCAAGCACTTGGGGAGCCAAACTGGTACGCAGCAAAGTACTGCCGGCCGCTATGTCTTTTAACTTAAAGCCGTTACCTAAATATTTTGCTTACCAACAACTTGCTGTAAAAATTCCGGCGGTTAAAAACCTATTTGTACGCATACCGGACGGTAATAAACAGGCCAAACAAGAAGCCCTGGACCGGGATTTTAACGCCCCGGCACTTCATTTGTTTATCAGCCAGGAACTGGTACCCGGCCATTATTACCAAACCTATAGCATGACGAACGGTTTACGGCGTGTATTAGGTTCGCCCACCCTTGCCAACGGTTGGGCGGATTATGCCTTGCAAATCGCCCAGGAACAGGACTATTTCTTAACGGATGAAGAACGGTTATTTGTGGCATGGCACAAGTACCAGCGCGCGCTGAAAGCCTTGTTAGACCAACGCGTACATACCCGTCGCTATTCGTATGATGAGGCCATAAACTTTTTAACTAACGAGCAAGGTTTTACGGCAGAACAGGCTGCCGCTATTTTAAACGAAATTGTCCGCGCCCCGGGGGAGGCCGTCAGTTATTTAACCGGGCTGCAAGTCTGGCAAAAAGCCTCCGCCCCGTATAAGCGGAAATTAAAAGATGCCAGCAAAGTAAACGCGTTACTTTTGCAGGCAGGAAATGTACTGCCAGAAGATTTACCCAACGAATTAAAACGGCTTAGCCAGAAAAAATAATACTGTTTTGGGTTTCTGCTCTTTCCCCGGCTGATACAATCCGCCGGGGTTTTTGTTGAGGATCGGCTTCAACGTCATTGCCGAAGGTTGGCGGCCCGCAGGGTTCGGCAATCTCCTCCTAACACTTCCGTCATTCCCGAGTGCTTTTGTCGGCAATCTCCTCCTTGTATCTTTTAAGCGGTGTAGATCCCCGGCTACAACCCGCGGGGATGGCTTTCTATTATTATTTGTCCTGGCTGCGTGTTTTTGTCGGGGATGATTCTTTTATGATGATAGTATCCCCAAATTTCATAAAATAGATGTATGCATCAATATACCCGCCAAAGTATGATTGTCGTTTCCGTTGCCAACGGTATTTTGCTGTTTGGGTATGGGTTATCTTTACCGTTTTTTACGCTCTATTTGATTACCCGCGAACACCTGTCCCCCGCGGTAGCCGGGCTTGTCGTAGCGTTGGCGGGGTTATCGCGCTGTGTTTCTAGTGCCATTTCCGGTGAACTGGCTGATGCGTTTGGGCGTAAAAACGTCATGATGTGGGGGCTATTTTCCCAAATCCTCGCTATGTTTGCCTTGGGGCTGTGTATTGAACTAAATGCCGGGCCCGCCTGGGTGCTGACGACTTATTTTTTGACCACCTTTTTGGGGGCCTTTTTCCGCCCGGTGGCTAATGCTTGGGTAACTGATCATACAACGGGCAAAAACCGCGTAGAAGCGTTTGGGATTATTCGCGTAGGGCTTAATATCGGGTGGGCGTTAGGGCCGGCCGTGGGTGGTTTTTTGGTACGTTATTCGTATAGTGTGGCCTTCTTTCTGACGGCTGTTTTATACGGGATTACCATTTTGTACGTTTCCCGCCTGGTGCACGACCGCAAACGCGTACTTGCCGTTAAACGTAAGCCCAGTTTTGTATCTACGCTTTTATCGCTCAAAGATACGCGCCTGGCTAAAATTTGCCTGTATGTAGTGATGATTACGGCGGTCAATTCGCAGCTGGTTGTGGGGCTTTCGGTACATTGTAAACAGTATTTGCAGATGCCGGAGTATTATATCGGGTGGTTTTTTACGATTAACGGCGCGGTCGTCGTGCTGCTGCAAGTGTGGGCCACGAAGTGGATGGCTAAACACCGGCTTTCTACGGCTATGTTAATTGGATGTTTGCTCTATGCGGTGGGGTTTGGCTCGGTCGGGTTTTTTGGCTCATTTTGGCTGATTGGACTAGGGGTATTTTTAGCCGGAGTAGGGGAACTAATCGTAGCCCCCGGCGAGCAGACACTCGTTTCTAACATTGCCCGCAAAGAAACGCGCGGGCGGTATTTGGGGATGCTGATGGTGTTTTATAACTTTGGTTCGGCCGCCGGATTTTTGTTGGCAGGGATATTGTCCGACACGCTCTCTGCGACGTGGCTGGCACTGCCGTGGCTGGTGGTAGGGATGATAGCGGTGCTGGCAGGGCTTGGGTTTTTTAGCATGCGCCGTGTGCTCACAGCCGCCGAGGACGGCAAACAAACCGCCCCAATCCCGATTAAAAAAGATACAATAATGTTAAGCTAACCGGAGGCCGAGGCCCTTTGGCAGGCGATGCCTGAACCACGGAGTACAAAAAACAAAAACGGTATGAGCAAAAGTCGGTTTGCAGATTTGAGGGTAGGTAAGGCCGTAAGTTGAGCGTGGCGTACGTCCTGCGGACGGTGCGAAGCACCGCAGGTACGCGAGCGAAAGTCGGCCTTAGATAGCCCAAATATGCAAAACGGAAATGAATAAAGGAGTAACCTTTTATGCGCGGACTTGTATTTGCACTTTTAACTATTATTCTAGGCGGCGTGATTGCCTTGGGATTAGAGTATTGTTGTAATTTTCTGCCCGATAAAATCGCCTATGAACTAACCCGCGTGTTTAGTGTGGGGATTCATCCGTTAAGTGCCAGCGTGAGTATTTGCGGTGTATTGGGGCTGGTGTTTGGGTACATTATTATTGCCAAATTTGTAAAAAAATAAGTATGTTAATTTTAGCTTCTAAATCGCCAAGGCGCATTGAAATTTTGAAAAGTTTGGGCAAGAAATTTGAAATCATCCCCTCCCAATGCGCCGAAAAAAGCACCAAAAAACGCCCGTCGGCACGGGTAGTGGAACTGGCCACCCAAAAAGCGTTTGACGTGGCGCAAAAATATCCCGCGGCTACGGTCATCGGCGCGGATACGCTGGTCTTTTGCAAGGGCGAAATTATCGGCAAACCCAAAGACAAACAAGATGCCCTTCGGATTTTAAAAAAATTAAACGGAAGTTGGCAAAGCGTTTATACGGGCGTGTGTATTGTCTGCAAAGACACGCACCAACTGGTCTACGGCTACGACGTAAGCCATTGTAAAGCGCGCCGCTTGTCCGTGGACGAACTAGCCCACTATGCGGGCAAACACATGGATAAAGCCGGGGCCTATGCCGTGCAGGATGATGACGACCCGTTTATTGAGAAAATTGTGGGCAGCCGTACCAATGTTGTGGGCTTCCCCGTTGAATTTTACCAAGAGTTACAAAAGGAGTTTAGCAAATGACACAGAGAGATTTGATTATTATCGGGGCCGGGCCGGCCGGGTGCAGCGCGGCTATTTATGCCGTGCGCGCGGGCTTGAAGCCCTTAATTTGCGGCGGGGCCGTGCCGGGCGGGCAGCTCTTGCAAACCAGCGAGCTGGAAAACTACGCCGGATTTGTTAACCCCATTGGCGGCTTTGAAATTATGGACAATATGCATAAACAATGCAAACGCTTAGGCGTGGAATTTTCCACCGATGAAATTGCTAAAATTGAGGGCGAAAAATCCCCCTTTACGCTCACCACCACGGGCGGCAAACAATATACGGCCCAAAGCATAATTATTGCCACCGGGGCCAAAGCGCGCTGGCTGAATTTGCCCGGGGAAGAAAAATTTAAAGGCCGCGGCCTTTCGGCCTGTGCCACGTGCGACGGGTTTTTTATGCGCGGCAAAAAAGTATGTGTGGTAGGCGGCGGAAACACCGCGTTTGAAGACGCGCTTTTCCTGGCGCAATTCTGCCCGCAAGTCTGTTTAATCCACCGCCGTGACGCGTTTCGCGCTGACCAAGTAACCGTGGAACAAGCGAAGAAAAACCCGCATATTCAGTTTGTGTTAAATAGCGTACCGCAGGAAATTTTGGGCGACAGCACCGTAACAGGGCTGCGCGTGAAAAATGTGCAGACCGGGGAGTCTAAAGACATTGAATGTCAGGGCGTTTTTGTAGCCATTGGCGCGGACCCGCAGACGGCATTTTTGAAGGATTCGTTGGTGGCGTTGTCGGACAGCGGGCTGGTGTTGGCTGATGAACGCACCCATACTACTATAGAAGGCATTTTTGCCGCCGGGGATTGCGCAGATAAATATTACCGGCAAGCCATTATTGCGGCCGGTTCGGGTGCCAAAGCCGGTATAGAAGCCGCAGCGTTTATAAACTTACACCGGAAATAAAACAAAGATCTATTACCAAAATACCCCGGGCTCAAAAGCCCGGGATATTTTTAGCAAAATATAAGCACCTTAGGATTTATTTGCAAACTAAAACATAATAATTGGTCTCGTCAAATTTATGGCTCTCCCACACGGCGTTAGAACACGACGGGAAATTTAACTTTGTAGCACGATCGGAAGTGTCACTATACGCATATACTTCCATCGTTGTTATGTTCGCTGTCTGAAGTTCGTCCACCCCAGCCCATTTTTTATAGGGGTCTCCTAATTGCAAATACGAAAATGTCAAGGTTGCATCAGACACTTGCAAAGAACCCGCATTATATTTTTGCCCCAATGAAATGGTATTCACTTGGATAGGGGCCTTTAAATTTAAGTTCAACCTATTATTCGCCCCACTAATGTTACGTAGGAAAATAGGCGTGTTCTGTGTCCAAATAGACGGCAGATAATCGTCATTATTGCTAAGTAACGTATTCACACTTTGGCCTTTACAATCCTGGTGCCCTAAGGTAACCGTATAGTTTGCCCCAATACCAATATCCAACTTTTTACCAATAAATAAGTTATTATAGGAAGCATAAGGTACCGGAAAAAACGTAATCATTTGTACTTGACTATCCGGTGTTGCAGATTGCCCCCAGGCCGTACCCGGCAACATACCGCATACGACCGCTAAAATACCTACCCAACGTACCACGCTGTTTTTAGATTTTTTTTGTAACATAGTAAACTCCTTAAGATGCCGGACAAGCAGTACAAGCAATACCGCTTGTATTGGTCAACCCGTATATATTAGGACATATCGTTGTATCCGTAGCATGGCTGCACTTAAATTCAACCGAACTACTGCCAAAGGGACGGTAATAATAAAAAATAGCACCTTGATAATCCCCCCCATTACGGACCGCACAGACCCCGTTTGCGTTAGCCGCCGCCCCGCTTGGATAGAGGGAATAGTCAAAATTCTTAGTACTAAAAGAAACACCTGGGTTACTTGCGTCTACTGTGGTATGGGCCATGTGCAAATGGGCTAAATTCGGCAGACAGTCGGTAGTGTCAAAGTTAGCTAGTTCCATTTTCGTCATCGCAAACAGTTTGGCATCCTGCAGTTCCATAAGCATCGAACGCGCTTCCGCCATGCGGGAACGCTCAATCGTTTTTTCATACAACGGAACGGCTGCTATCACCAGCACCGTAATAATAATTACGGCTGCTAAAATTTCAATTAACGTAAATCCCTTGCTAGTCATTTTTCCCCCTTTTAACTGCCTTTATTTATACGGATAGCCGTATAAGGCACACAAATCCGAGTCACAGCCTTTGGTAGCCGTTTCACAAGAACAGGTAATGTAGTCGTCATGGGTGCTCCACCGGTCCGGATAAAGTTTTAATAGCGCATCGGTTGCTTTTTGTTTGGCTTGCAAATAAAAGCCGTTCGTATCAGCCCCATACGTATATGTAAAGTCTTCACAATTCACTTCCGTAGAACTTACCGAGCACGGCAAGGTATTGGTGTCCAACATATCTACCCGTTTAAAACTAAATTCCTTGGCTGCATTTAGCGCAGTCAGCGTTTTATACCCCTTAGAGATCATTAAACGCTCCGACGTTTTGGCCAGCACATCTAACATAGCAATGGCCTCGTTAATGCGGGAACGCCGGATAGTCCGGCGGTATTGGGGAATGGCGATAGATACTAATATCCCTACAATTAGTACCACCGTCAGCATTTCCGTCAAGGTAAAACCCCGGCGCAAACGCTGGTTGCCTATGTGACATAATTTGTTATATATATTTTTCATAAATCCTCGCATCCTTTACTTGGGTCATTACTTTCCGGGGTAATATTTAAAATATCACATAATCCGGCCTGCGTTTCCTTGCAGGAAAATTTATCCCCGTTATAATAAATAGTTACTTTGTCTTGCATCCGGCCACCCCATTTGGCCTTAGCACTCACACAAGGAGCCCCACCGCTTGAAGGGGTTCCGTCTACTAACTTATATTCATAATTGACCGTTTGAAAGGTTTGTGTATCTAAGGTGGAATTAGACGGGTCTGCCTCCTGCACCTCCACATCTAATTTGTTAAAAGAAAGGGGTAAGTTGTCGATATATACACAGCTCAAGTTTGTACCCGTCCACCGGCATAAATTTAATACAAGCCACCGCTCCCGGGATTCAAACAACACCGGCAACATCTGTACCACTTCAGCCGAGTGAGAACGCTCTATGGACCGGCGGTAAGACGGCAATGCCACCGCCGTAAGTGTGGTAATGATAATCACCACCACCAGTAATTCAATTAAGGTAAAACCTCGTGTACGCATAAAAAACTCCCTTCCTATTTAGTATAAAACTTTTTGTCTAAAATACAATACCATTATAGCTAAAATTTTTAGGATGTGCACAAGTTTTTTCGGGTATGTGCAACGTAGGAATTTATCTTATGCTTTTAAACTGAAAATTTTGTATGATATACAAGGTTTGGGTAAACAACCCTACACCCCGGAGGTTTTTATGAGAATACACGACGACATCCAATTAGACTATTGCGACGTACTACTGCGCCCTAAACGCTCTACGTTAGCATCCCGCTCCCAAGTGGAAGTATTACGCAACTACACGTTTAAATGGTCTAACAAAACTATTAAAGGTACTGGTATTGTGGCCGCTAATATGTATACCACGGGTACGTTTGAAATCGCGCGTGAAATGCAAAAAGAATCTTTATTCTGTGCCTTACACAAACATTATAGTGCTCCCGAAATTATCCAATTTCTAACCGAAAATAAAAAACAGTTTGGTTCTAATGACCTGTTATTTGTCAGTTCCGGCGTGAGCGACGCGGATTATGAGAAATTAACTACGGTTGTAAATACCGGGCTCGTTGACAATATCTGCATTGACGTAGCCAATGGGTATTCACCGTACCTGATGAATTTTGTGCGTAAGGTGCGCGCGGCGTGGCCCAACGCGCTTATTATGGCGGGCAACGTAGTGACCGGGGATATGTGTGAGGACCTTATTTTAAACGGGGCTGATATTGTAAAAGTAGGCATTGGCCCGGGGTCTGTATGCACGACACGCAAACTGACTGGCGTAGGAAGGCCGCAATTTTCTACCGTTATTGAATGTGCCGATTCGGCCCACGGTGTAGGCGGTATGATTTGTGCCGACGGCGGCTGCACGGTCCCGGGCGACGTGTGCAAAAGTTTTTGCGCCGGGGCGGACTTTGTAATGTTAGGCGGAATGTTAGCCGGGCACGAAGAAAGTGCCGGCGAAATGAGCACAAAAATTTTTCAAACCGGCGAGGTTAATATGGTAGATGATACCCATTGTGCCATGGCATTAGAAGAAAAACAATACAAAAAATTCTACGGCATGAGTTCCGCCTATGCGCAAGAGCAGCATTACGGCGGGCTGAAAAAATACTGCGCCAGCGAAGGCAAAGTAGTGGAGTTGCCGTTCCGCGGGCCGGTAGGGCCGACACTTTTGTCCATTTTGGGTGGCATCCGCAGTTGTATGACGTATATCGGGGCCAAACGCCTTAAAGATATGCCCAAATGTGCCAGTTTCTACCGTGTAAACCGGCAATTAAATACGATTTTTGGGAATGAGTAAAACATAAGGTGTCATGCTGAACTTGATTCAGCATCTTCAACGCTGGTTGTAGCTGTTTACAACAGCACACGTGGAAGATTCCAAATCAAGTTTGGAATGACGCTTTTTTTATGTTACAATAACCTATCTTATACAAGGAGAAAAACTATGATTAAAGAAGGATCTAAAGTAAAATTTGATTATACCTTAACCGTGGACGGCAAAGTGGTAGATACTTCCGCCGGGCGCGGACCGCTGGAATATACACACGGGGCCGGGCACATTATTAAAGGGCTGGAAAAAGAACTAGCCGGCATGAACGTGGGTGACAAAAAAACGGTCGTCGTTAAACCCGAAGAAGGTTACGGCCTGGTGCTGGAAGAAGCCATCCGCCGCGTACCCAAAACGGCCGTAGGCGGAGCCGACCAATTAAAAGTAGGCGATATGGTGGGGGCCAGTAACGCGGGGCATACGTTCCGCGCCGTCGTCAAAGAAATTACCGACAACGAAGTGGTGTTAGATTTCAACCACCCGTTAGCCGGCAAAACACTTAATTTTGACGGTGGTGCAATAGAATTTTACGATTCAACTCAAAAAACCTCGTTAGATTCTGAACCAAAATTAGTATCTGCTGGCCGAAGTATTAACTTAAAAGACATTAGAGCAGATG